>NZ_JBXUJJ010000006.1:0-206045 GCF_059115485.1 Parageobacillus sp. NEAU-HV-2 | reverse complement strand
GTAATAGCCGTTTCTTCTATTCGACGTTCCCTTCTGTTCAATTTCGAGGAAACTCTGAATTTCTTCCTTCATGATCAACTCTAATTTTTCCTTTACAAACTGACGAATGGCGTTTTCCAGTTGATTGAGCCAGTCTAAATTCGGTATACTTTTAGACATAGGTAGGGTTCTCCTTTCTCTAAGATTTTTGGCCAAATCAGAGAATACCCTACCTTTTTCTTTTGGTCTAGCCAAATGCTTGACACAAAATTTTATACATCATCAATTACGAAGAGGACAAATATATATAATAGCTCAGTTAGTGCCTATATAATTTTCCTAAAAGAGAGTTAAATGTAGAAGAAATAAGAAATTACCTTGAATCAAAGTTAACACACATTGCGAAAGAAACAGGAAAGAAAAAAAGAATTGATACTTCTGCTACTAAAGGAGTCAAAAAATAGGTATAATTTTTTTCTTACTCAATTCCCATGGAAGAATGAATTAACTTCCATCGTCTGTGGTGACGCGAAATGCGGCATGGGTGGCTAACGAGTGAGTCAGTTGAAGAAGATGTATAAAAGGACCAAAAAACGGGTCCGTTTTCTTTTGGTCAAATACTGTCTTCCGGTAATGTAAAGAGACATGAATACAGTATGTAGATAGGGAAGTTCTTCCTTGTCGAATTATGCGATTACGTTCCTGACTGTTACAATTTATTTAAATCCATAAATTCTGCAAATTTAGTTGATAAAATAAAAATTACTTCTCCTTTATAAATCGTCTAAAGGTATAAACAAGGAGAACATTCCAAAGTTTTAAGTCTCAACGATTTAGTTTTAAATACCAATATGTCAATTCAGAGAGATTTAATCGCTCCGAATAAACGAAAAAGAGATCAAGAAACAGCTTTTCTAAACTAGTTAATGAGCTGATAAGGAAGGGACAAAAGTGAGAAAAATTTCGTTTAAATTAGGACTATTATTTTTTGTATTCGTATTAGGAATAGAGACGATTTTATTTGCGTCATTATATGTTACTTTGGTTCATTCTCGAATTAATGAGGAATTTGAACAGCTGTTGGCAAGAGGGAACAGCCACCGTGATGTGTTAGAAAAAAGTTATAACCCTTCTACGTTAGAACATGTCACCATGATGGAGTCTGAAGCGGAGACGGACGTCGTTATTACCAATGACAAGGAGAAGATATTGTATTTTTCAGATCATATTTTACCATTTGCTAAAAGAATCATAAAAAAAGCAAATAAAAACATTCCCCATAGTGGAATGATTGTGCAAAAAAATTGGCAGAAAGAGTCGCATATTTCAACAGTAAGCCCGATTCGGATTGACGGCAAGATCAAAGGGTATGTCTATATGTTTCAAAATACGGATTCCATTCAAAACATGATTTATAAGTTAAAGCATCATTTCATTATGGTTGGAATTCTTTCTGTATTTTTAACCATTATTACGATTGCTTTCTTATCAAGAGTTATTACCATCCCTCTCATTCGTATGAAAGAGGCGACCGAAAAATTGAGTAAAGGTGATTTTTCTGTTCGTCTGCAAATAAAAGGGGAGGACGAATTGGCGGAATTAGGGAAAGCCATTCAAACATTGGCGAGGGATTTAGAATACTTAAAAAAAGAAAGAAACGAATTTCTCGCCAGTATTTCTCATGAACTTCGTACCCCTCTCACTTATGTAAAAGGGTATGCGGATATAGCTAGGAGACCAAACATGGAGGAAGAGGAGAGAAATCGATATTTGTCCATTATCTACGAAGAAGCAGAGCATATGCAAAAGCTGGTGAAGGATCTTTTTGAATTAGCGAAGATGGATCAACATTCCTTTCAAATCCATAAGGAACCTACAAACTTATGTTCTTTCTTAAAAAAATTGCATGACAAAATGCATCCTGCGTTTCAGGCTAAAAAAATGTCTCTTGTATATTACTGTGATGGAAACATTACCGTCCATATTGACCAAAAACGTTTTGAGCAAGTGATGATGAATTTGTTGGACAATGCTTTAAAATATTCCGATCAAGGTTCTACCGTGTCTATTGATGTAAGAACAGAGAAAAACAACATTGTGATTATTGTTTCAGACGAAGGCAGAGGGATCCCTGAAGAGGATTTGCCGCATATTTTTGAACGGTTTTACCGAGTGGATAAATCAAGATCAAGAACCAGCGGCGGAACAGGACTGGGGCTGGCCATCGCCAAGGAAATTGTGGAAGCGCACGGAGGATCGATTTACGCCGCAAGTGAATATGGAAAAGGAACAAACATGATTATTACATTGCCGGAGGGATGAGCATAGCATGTACACGATTTTACTGGTTGACGATGAAAAACGAATGTTAGATTTACTTGATCTTTATCTTTCGCCTAAAGGATATCATTGTGTAAAATGTGAGTCCGGCTTATCAGCGATACAGTACTTAGAGAATAACAAAGTGGATTTAGTTTTGCTGGATATTATGATGCCAGAGATGGATGGTTGGGAAACGTGCAAGCGAATTCGGGAATTTTCTAACGTCCCGATCATCATGGTAACAGCACGTGATCAAACAACGGATATCGTCCAAGGACTGAAAATCGGAGCGGATGACTATATTACGAAGCCGTTTGACGAATCCGAACTGCTGGCGCGCATCGAGGCTGTACTACGCCGTTCAGTAGGAAAACATTCGAAAATTGAGTTTCAAGGTTTAGTGTGGGATGAAGACCAGCATAAAGTTCAATATAAAAACCACCCTATTTGTCTAACACCTAAAGAGTTTGCTGTATTAGGACTTTTTCTGAAAAATCCAAACAGAGTGCTTAGCAGAGAACAAATCATCGTGTCCTTATGGGGCTATAACGCAAATACAGAAGAGCGTACAATAGACTCTCATGTCAAAAATGTTAGAGAAAAGCTGAGACAAGCTGGTTTTCCGATCGATCAATTTCTGCAAACCGTTTGGGGCGTAGGATATAAATGGGAGGAATAAGGTAAGAAGAGGATGAAAGAGCAAATCATTACACTACTCAACACATATGAAAATGTTTCTTATCTCATTAGTATCGCTATAAATATTATAATCAGTATTTTAGGAATTGTACCAAGCGTTTTTCTAACGGCTGCCAATTTGGCCGTGTTCGGGTTTTGGAAAGGTACCTTTTTATCTTTTGCAGGGGAAGCAATCGGAGCAATTATCTCCTTTATTTTATATCGTAAAGGATTCAAGAAGTTTTCTGAATCCAAGTTATTTTCCCACCCAAAAGTCAGACGTTTGCTTGAAGCAAAAGGTTTAGAAATCTTTTTTCTTGTTCTATCTTTGCGGCTTCTTCCTTTTGTTCCGTCAGGAGTAGTGACTTTTGTTGCGGCGGTAGGAAAAACGTCCTTACTGGTCTTTATCATTGCCAGCTCGCTTGGCAAGATACCAGCATTATTATTAGAAGCTTATTCCGTTTACCAATTGATGAATTGGACATGGCAAGGGAAAGTAATATTAACATTTTTGTCTGTTTGTTTATTCCTTTTTACTTGGAAGAAAATCAATCGAAAAAAGGCTCAAACGAACAAAATTGAAAGGGATTTATAAAGAGCAATAAAATATCATATCCAAAGAAACAAACTTCATTAATTCTGCAAATTTTTCTGCTATAAAATATACTATGTTTACTCAATACACAAAAAGGAGTATCAGCAATGAAAAAAAATGACGAAAGCCATTATGATTACATCGGCCATTTTTCTTCTAAGCGCTTGTTCATCATCCAATGAAAAAAACAAGCCTTTATTACGAGCAAAGAACAAGCAAAATCCAACATATCTGTTACAAATAATCCTTTCTTTAAGGAAAAGAAAGAAGGAAAGTTCGAACATTTACATGGAATCGGTTATGCAGGCAACCAAAATGCGATTTACTTTGCTACACACGAAGGTTTACTTGTTTACCAAAATAATAAGTGGTATGAAACGATTTCCAATAAACATGATTATATGGGCTTTTCTGCCACAGATGATGGATTTTATTCATCGGGGCATCCAGAAGAAGGTTCATCTTTAGGAAATCCTCTTGGTCTTGTAAAAAGTTTTGATAATGGACAAACGTTGATGAATCTAGGATTTTATAAAGAATCTGATTTTCATTATATGACAGTTGGCTATAAAAGCCATACGATTTATGTCGTTAATCAAGAAGAAAACAAAAAGCTAGGACAAGGATTATTTTATAGTAAAGACGACGGCAAAACGTGGTCGCCAAGTCAATTAAACGGTCTACCACAAACTGCTGTAGGAACGATTGCTGCCCACCCAACGGACGAAAATATGGTCGGAATTAGTACGCCTGAAGGAATTTTTGTCTCCAAAGATAATGGGAATACGTTTGAACGGTTTACTCGAAAGATCGATACGACGACTTTTGTGTTCCAAGAAAAATCCATTTTATTTGCTGCTGTAGAGAACAATAAGCCTGTACTTATAAAACAATCATTAGATTCAAAACAGGAGGAAGTCCTTTCTGTTCCTAAACTCGATGAAAAAGACCATATCATGTATATGGCCTCTAATCCGACAGATGAGAAGGAAATTGTGATCGCCACCATGAACGGGGATATTTTCATCACAAAAAATAACGGTGAAAGCTGGACAAGACTAGCATCGAAAGGGAAAATTTTTTAATAAAAGACATGCGAGGGCATGTCTTTTTGCTTACTTAAAAATATACCACTCCATAATTTCTGCAAAATTTATTGCTACAATATAGACATCAGATAGAGAAGAAGGTGAGAAGAAGGGTGTATTCGTTCTTGAGCCAAATAAGCAACCTTCTAAGCCAACCGTTTCTCAATATTGCAAATAGCACGACAGCTATTCCCATTTTATCAGCTTTTGTTCTTGGCATTGTAGGAGCGATGGCTCCATGTCAGCTCACTGGCAACTTGGGAGCGATCACATTGTACAGTAATCAGTCCTTGCAAAAAGGGATTGCGTGGAAAGAGTTGCTCCTATTTATTTTGGGTAAAATCATTGCTTTTTCCGGTTTAGGTTTCATCGTTTGGCTGATGGGGAAAGAGATTCAAAGTGCACTAACATTATATTTTCCGTGGTTAAGAAAGCTGATCGGTCCCATTCTCATTCTTGTAGGTTTATACTTGTTAGGGCTTTTTAAAATGTATTGGAACGTAACCTTGTTCAAAATCCCTGAGAGATTTTTAAAGAAAGGAAAAATAGGCTCCTTTTTAATGGGTTTTGGCTTTTCATTAGCTTTCTGTCCAACCATGTTTGTTCTATTTTTTGTTACTCTAATGCCTCTGGTATACTCAACGTCTTATGGAGTGTTATTACCGAGTGTCTTTGCCGTCGGAACCTCTGTACCTGTTATTTTATTCATCCTCATCCTTTGGTACTTAGGATTTAGCGGCACTCTAATGAAAAAAGGAAAACAAGCAGGAAGGTTCGTTCAGAAAGCAGCTGGAATCGTGATGATTTTACTTGGCATATTAGACACTATTACTTATTGGTTTTAAAGTTAGAAAAGGGGAAAGTGAAATGGGAATTTTTCATACGATGTTTGGAGGTTCGGCTATGATGATCGGGATGATGTTATTCTGGGTTGTATTAATTGCCATTGGTTTTTATCTCTTACATCGTTTTATCAATGACCGTAAAGAAGAGTTATCTCCGATGGAAATATTAAAAATACGATTAGCCAAAGGAGAGATCACTTTAGATGAATTTGAACAGCTATCCAAAAAGCTATAGTAAAATCTAGCCTCTTTCATTATATCAAGCATCAGAAATGTGATTTACAATTGTCTCCCCCTATTTCAATTTTATATAGATGAAGGAAGTTGTTGATAAGAGTATTGTCAACAGCTTCTTTCGTTTGTAGCTTTTTTGAACATAATAACCTCTTATCCTCATTCAACTTGGTTTCTTATATTTCATGTATTTTTCTTTTCTTTAGTTTAAAATCGTTATTAAAATATGGGAAAAAAGAAGGGTATTTTAACGATATCCTTTAAAGAAATATATTTTTTACCGCCAATCATATCAATTGTATTTTATACCCGTTACCGGTATAATGTATTTAAAAGATGATCATTGAGGTGATACCAGTGAATCAAAATCAATATGAAAACAACGATATAAATGCCAAAATGGTTCCGCGAACCGAAGAAGAGATTGAAAGCATCGTCAAGCGATTGAAGCGTATTGAAGGGCAAGTACGCGGGGTGCAAAAGATGGTCGAGGACAATCGGTACTGTATTGATATTTTAGTGCAAATTTCCGCGATTCAAGCCGCGTTAAACAAAGTCGGGTTGAACTTGCTGGAACGTCATGTCAATCATTGTGTTGCCAAGGCGATCCGAGAAGGAAGCGGAGAAGAATCCATTCGGGAATTGATGGACGTTATTAAGCAATTCTCAAAGTAAGGAAGGGAAAGATGGATGAGTGAACAAAGAACCGTGACACTGAAGGTAACCGGCATGACATGTGCCGCTTGTTCCAATCGTATTGAGAAAGTGTTGAACAAAATGGATGGGGTAGAGGCGAATGTCAATTTGGCGATGGAAAAAGCAACGATTAAATACGATCCATCGAAACAAAGCATAGCCGATATCCAAAAGAAAATTGAGAACTTGGGGTATGGAGTTGCAACTGAAAAGGTGACGCTAGATATTGAAGGGATGACATGTGCAGCGTGTGCGGCACGGATTGAAAAAGGGTTAAATCGTATGGAAGGTGTTACAAGCGCTGCTGTAAACTTGGCGACAAACAGCGCTGTTGTAGAATACAAGGAAGGCATTGTATCTGTAGAAGACATTTTAGAGAAAATCAAAAAGCTTGGGTACAAGGGGCAGATACGAAACGAAGAACAAGATCATGCAGGCCGGAGAGAAGAATTGCTTAAACAAAAACAACGGCAACTCGCCATTTCCATCATCTTATCGATGCCTCTGCTTTATACGATGATTGCTCATATGCCGTTTGATATAGGCTTACCGATGCCGCGTATGTTGATGAATCCGTGGTTCCAGCTTCTTTTGGCTACACCCGTTCAGTTCTACATCGGCGGTCCCTTCTATGTAGGGGCGTACCGGGCATTACGAAACAAGAGTGCCAACATGGATGTACTAGTGTCGCTTGGAACATCGGCAGCTTACTTTTACAGCTTATATGAGGCTTTCAAAACATTAGGAAATCCCGAATATATGCCAAGATTGTATTTTGAAACAAGTGCCGTGCTGATTACGCTTGTCCTTGTCGGAAAATACTTTGAATCGTTGGCGAAAGGGCGAACAACGGAAGCCATCTCTAAACTGTTGAGCCTGCAGGCAAAGGAAGCTACTGTCATCCGTAATGGGGAAGAAATAAGAGTTCCACTTGAAAAAGTGGTGATAGGTGATACCATTCTCGTCAAGCCGGGAGAAAAAATCCCGGTAGACGGTACCGTCATCGCCGGAGTATCTTCCGTAGACGAATCGATGATTACTGGTGAATCCATTCCTGTTGATAAGAAGGAAGGCGATTCTGTCATCGGAGCAACCATTAATAAAAATGGTGTACTAACCATTCGGGCAGAAAAGGTTGGGAAAGATACAGCACTTGCCAATATCATTAAAATCGTAGAAGAGGCACAAGGCTCGAAAGCGCCTATTCAGCGTATGGCTGATGTCATTTCGGGTATTTTCGTACCAATTGTTGTAGGAATTGCTGTCGTTGCATTCATTATATGGTACTTCTTTGTGGCGCCGGGTGACTTACCAAAAGCGCTTGAGGTGGCCATCGCGGTTCTTGTTATTGCGTGTCCTTGTGCGCTTGGCCTTGCAACACCGACATCCATTATGGTCGGTACAGGCAAAGGCGCAGAAAAAGGAATCCTCTTTAAAGGAGGTGAGTACCTAGAGGGAACGCATAAAATCAATGCAGTATTACTGGATAAAACAGGAACAGTGACAAAAGGAAAACCAGAAGTAACAGATGTGCTGGAATTCCGAGAAGACATGCTCGATTATGCCGTTTCCGCCGAGAGCGCTTCGGAACATCCATTGGCTCATGCGATTGTGGAATATGGGAAGAAACGAGCGATTTCTGTTAAGCCACTGGAGCATTTCTCCGCGATTACCGGTCACGGAATTGAAGCGACCATTGATGGAAAAAATGTCCTTGTTGGAACGCGAAAGCTGATGAAGGAACGCTCTGTAGAGATTTCTATGCATGAAGATAAAATGATAGAGCTTGAAAAACAAGGAAAAACTGCCATGTTAGTTGCTATTGACGAGCAGCTTGCTGGCATCATTGCTGTCGCTGATACGGTAAAAGAAAGCTCCAAAGAAGCCATTCAAACATTAAAACAAATGGGTATAGAAGTGTACATGGTAACGGGTGACAACAAACGTACAGCGGAAGCGATCGCAAACCAAGTACACATCGATCATGTTTATGCAGAGGTGCTTCCGGAAGACAAAGCGAAAATCGTCGAGGAGCTGCAAAAACAGGGGAAACAAGTGGCAATGGTCGGTGATGGAATTAATGACGCTCCAGCTCTTGCGAAAGCGGATATTGGTATGGCAATTGGCACAGGAGCGGATGTCGCCATCGAAACGGCCGATGTTACCTTGGTCGGCGGAGATTTAGCCCATATCCCGAAAGCGATTGAGTTAAGCCGCAAAACAATGAAAAACATTCGGCAAAACCTGTTCTGGGCTTTGTTCTATAATACCATTGGCATTCCTGTAGCTGCCGCTGGATTATTGGAGCCTTGGGTTGCCGGAGCGGCAATGGCGTTCAGTTCCGTATCTGTGGTGACAAACGCGCTTCGTTTGAAACGCGTGAAAATATAAAGAATAAGGAGGAATCGATGATGACCATTACATTACGTGTAAAAGGAATGACTTGCGGCCATTGCAAAATGGCAGTGACGAATGCTCTTAAAGAGCTAGACGGAGTACAAAATGTAGAAGTACATCTGCAAGAAGGTACTGTGGATGTAGATTATGATGAAACAAAGGTAAGTTTAGAAAAACTCAAAGAAGCGATTGAAGAGCAAGGTTACGATGTGAAGTAACATAAAATCCCCTCCAAGTTTTACTTGGAGGGGATTTATCATTGTTATTCAGGTTTATTTGTTGTGTCATTCGGGTTGGGTGTATAGTCAGATTTGTAATCTTTATATTTTACTTCTGTAACCATTCCGGCTGAAGCATGGTGCAAGTCATGGCAATGGAACATCCAATTTCCCGGATTGTCAGCTTTAAATGCGACTACATATTCTTCACCCGGTTTTAAATTCAAGGTATCCTTAATCAATGGAGAACCTGTAATTGGTTTGCCATTTTTACTTAATACTTGGAAGAAGTGTCCGTGTAAATGCATAGGATGTAAATCTTTCGGTGAATTGTTTACTAATTTTACTTTTACTAGATCTCCTTTCTTCACATTTACAGGTGCTGTTTCAGGATAAGTTTTCCCATTAATCGTGAAGATCATGCCATCTTTGCCCATCGCTGTTCCTAAATCCATGGTGTACTCTACATCATATTTTTGGTCTAACGTAAATGGACCTAATTCATGTTTTCCGTATTTTGTCATATCAACGATAGGGAGGTCTTTTTTTGCATTTTCTTTATCCGTATTGTTTGTCTGGCTTTCGTATTGAATTTTCACTTTCATGCCATCGGTACCTTCCATATCACCATGACATTCTAATAACCATTCACCCGGGTTATTCGCGATAAATTCAATATCATAACGTTCACCCGGAGCAATATTTAAAAGTTCATCTTTGATTGGTTGCGGATCTTTTAACGGCTGCCCGTCAGTTGCGACAATTTTAAACTCATGACCATGCAGGTGAAGTTTGTGGGACATGTATCCTGCGTTTACAAGGCGAAGTCGCACTTTTTCGCCTTTCTTCACTTTTAAAGGTTCTATAGCGGAACCGCTTTTCCCGTTAATCGTGAAAATATCATACATACTCATATCATGGCCCATGCTGCTCATATCCATATGTTGGTTATTCGAGCTATTTCCGTGTCCCATATTGCTATGATCCATTCCACTCATATGCATATTTCCTTCATCTGGATTGCTCATCCATTCATCTAACACAAGTGTGTAGTCTCGATCTACTTTTTCCTCATTCTTAGGCTCTACGATTAATGTACCGTATAGCCCCTTGTCCACTTGTTTCGCACTTTCTTGATGGGAGTGATACCAATATGTTCCCGGTACGGTTGCAGTAAATTCATACGTAAAGGTTTCACCCGGTTTAATCGCGTTCATCGTGACACCCGGAACTCCATCTTGGCTATTCGGAACAGGGTAGCCGTGCCAATGGATCGTCGTCGGTTCTGGCAAATCATTTTTAAAATGAATTATTACTCGATCGCCTTGTTTCACACGAATTTGCGGCCCGGGCACAGATCCATTGTACGTGTAGACCGGAAGTTTTACTTTATCATTTATTTGTAATAATGCTTCTTTAACGGTTAGATAAAACTCTTTACCGGATAAAACTTTTGTCTTCGTTGCTAAAGGCAGTTGCTTACTGGAGTACTTGGTAGTGTTTTCCTTCTCTATATTCATGTTTGACATATCGTGCCCCTGCATGGAACTGTGCGAAGTACTATTTGAGCAGGCTGCACCAATAGCAACAACTCCCGCTAAAATAGTTCCAACCAATAATTTCTTCATGTATTTCCCTCCATAAACAAACATGTGATTGAAATGCTAATATCATCATAGAAAATAAATGTGCAAAATTTATGGAGAAAAGAGTTATTAAGCAAATTTGCACAAAGTATTGTTTGATATTAATGGGAGATACGAAATAAAAAAGACAAGCTATTACCAACCGGTTAATTGCGGATATAGGTAATAGCTTGTTCGCCCATTTTTGTATATAAGCTTTATGTGTAGCGAAAGCAACACTGTATAACCATCCCGAACTGCGTAAGCGTATTGAAACCTTACGTTAAGCCCCTACAGCGAAACAATAAAGGCGTAAAATGAATGAGGACAACAAAGACGCACTTATTGAATCGCAGAAACGAAAAATCAAAAAGTTAGAAGATGAAAATAAGCAATTACGGAGACAGTTGAAAGTAGCTTTACCCAGAGGTTTATAAAAATATATAAACTGTTTGGCAGGGGAACAATGTTCTCTTCATTGTTTAACTAAAGAACAGGAAGGTTGAATAAGCGGTAGAAGCGTTCGAGGAAAGGTGTTTACTATTATTATATAGAAATTAATACCAGATATCCATAAATTTGTTGTACAATGTATAAAGATGATAAAGAGAATTTTGTATTGGGGGCGGGAATATCATGTCCTTTACCTTAATCTTATTTATCGGTATTCTTGGGGTATTAGTTGTTATATTCCTAAAAAAACCAATAACAGGAATGATTGGTGACGATTATAAAGTGGTTCATAAGCTGAAAAGTGCTAAGTGGTTTCAAAATCATTGGTTAGGTGGAATATTCTTGTTTGCAATTAATGCTGTTCTGTTTTTTTCTACCGGTCTTGTACTTTACTTATTGTTATATTTTTCAATTCCGTTCGTTCATTTGATTGTCATGTTTTTGGCTGTAGTCGGAAGCATCTTTTCATGGGTATTAATTAATAATGCATGGCAAGGTACGAAAAGCAATCGTTTAAAGATGGGGTTTTTAGGGAGTAGTTTTTATGTTTTTTTGACTTTTGTGTTAGCTTATCAGTTAGTAACGATGAAATCTTCTTATCCAAGCGAAGATACTTGTATAGGGGGGATTATTGGTTTAGTATTCGGCATAATAGTTACAACAGTTGCGTTTATTACTTGTTTTACAATCACAGGCTTTTCTAAGAAGTAAGAAGCTAATTAAACAAAATGTGAATTTAAATATGCCTTGATTGACGTTTTATTTCTTACACGATCGGGAATCGTTTCTGCAATAAGCTGAATTAGAAATGTGAGGAGGGTGTCCCAAAAGTGATTGCTTTTGGACACCCTCCTTTATTTTCACATATGCATATGCATATGATGAGCATGGTCGCCGCCGATCGATGGATCGAGCATTCCAAAAATCATGGCAATATGAGCTACTACTAGAAATATACCAACGAAAGTGGAATGATATTTCAACTTTTGTTCCTCGCTCCATCTACGCCCGATTATGCCTAAATCGATTAGACTTAATCCCAATAACGGAATGACGCCCATTAAATAAAATCCTACCGCAATAATATCAATCCATCCGCGCCATTCCCCATTCAATGTGAATGGAATGACGGCACTCACCAATAAGTAAATAAAAATTCCTAAAAAGTAGACACCAACAATGATGCTGCATATTTTGTTGATTTTACGGATCATTCCATCGAAACGGCGAGTAAAAAGAATTGCCAGCTCCGTTATTGCAATGGTCTCCGCAAGAGCAACGGGAATAGCCATAAATAAAATCAAATTCCAAGGTTGATTCACCGCTAACAGTTCCATGTAATGCGTCATATTCATCTAATCACCTCCTGCATTTATACATCCACATCTATTAACCTTAATCACAATTTGTGCATTTTCTTTGGAAAATTTAAGAATAATTTGTGACAAGATTCACCGAATCCTTTACATATATGGATAGCAAAGATATGATAACCGCTTTATATAGAAGTAATTAAAGTATGTATGGATGCTGTTTCAAAATGATGTCCGATGATTTTTCTAATTAATGCATATGTTTCATAAAAAATTTTGGAAAAACAGAAACATTTTTATTTTTTTATGCGTCTTTTATAGCGGAAGGAGGGTGGAAACCATTGCCAATAATTTCGAGTTCGATATACTTATGCGCTTGTATTCCAAATCCCTTTTTCACTATCTGTATAGACTAACCAATGATTATCATTTGGCAGAGGATCTCCTGCAGGAAACATTTTATAAGGTTTATTTACATGTAAGCGGCATAAGCGACATAGTACAAATAAAGTCATGGCTTTACCGGATCGCTTATAATACCTTCATCGACCACTGCAGAAAAGCAAAAAAGATGCAGCTTGTACAAGTGGATGATTTCTTTGCGTCGTTAAAGCTAGATCCATTATTAGAAACGGAAAACGCGTTTTTGCAAAAATATGAGCTAGAGTTGATTTATAAACATTTGTCCAACATGAAAGAACTGCAACAAAAAGCCATTATGCTCGTCGATATAAAAGGATTTAGCTACAAAGAAGCGGCGGAGCTGTTAAACGTAAAACTCCCTTATTTAAAAAGCCTTGTGTTTCGGGGCAGGCGGGAATTAGAAAAACGATTACGCAATGAGGTGAAGGGATGAGAAAAGACGAGTTAAAACAATTATTGCAGAAATATCAAAATGGCACACTAAGCAAAGAGGAAGAACAGAAAATAGAGGAGCTTCTAGAAAGTTTTGACGTATACAATGAATTTCTCCATGAAACCCTTCATGATGAAGGGATGAAGGAACCCGATCTTGCAAAAATGATGAAAAAGGCCCAACAAAAATTCTTTTTTAGAAATACGCTGCTTGTTGTATCGTTTATACTCACGATTGTTCCCTTATTGACTATGTTTACTTTTGTTTATTACGGCTGGGGGCGAGATCATAACAGAGGGAACGAATTTATTGAAACCATTCAAACGGTGAGTGAAATGACAGTGCCAAATGTGTATGTAGATTACGATACGGTGGATGATGAGATCAAGCCTTTTACTATGACTGTCACGACCGACAAATATAAATTGATTGATGATAAAAGAAGTTATATAGGCAAGGATACTTACAAACTATTTTTAAATGATGTGTTTGCTAAAGAATCGAATTATCGAGCGATTGGGTATTCGATTCATCACATTGGGATCAACTTTATTCATCCGAAAGCCAAATACTTTTTACCTGACGAACGAAGAAAAATTGAATCTCTCCCGAGCGATTGGCCGGTTGAAATCTATATTTCCCTGAATCAGTCCTATTCCTTAAAAGAAATAAATGAAAAATTCAAAGGATATAATATGACATGGCTTGCGTTGGACACAGGTGTAGAGGAACAGATGAGGAATGATTTAGATTTCATCCAAACACCAGCAATTGGCTTTCCATACAAAAAAGTGCATGTAAATTCTGTATTCAATCGCTCGTTTACTGATTACGAAGAAGTAGTCAAAGGGCTCGAACTATTGAGCAAAAACGAAAAATGGGCAACACAACTAACGGAATACAAAGACTTAAAGATGGCCGAGCGACTAAAATGGATAAAAAAACATAAGGAATTGAAGATTTATGGAATCGCTATGACAGGAACCGCCAAAGATGTTTTGTCTCTAGAAAAGATGAAGGAAGTCAACGTGATTCGATTAGGTCAGATCCATTTGCCATAGAAAAGGGGGAATGGTCGAAAATGAGAATGGTAAGAATCAATATACTAAATACATTGGTGGCTATATTTTTTCTTATTTTGTTAAATGTACAAATTATAGCGGAGATCCCTGTTTTTGATATCAGTTACATTTGGATTTCATTGTTCGGATTGCTCATATGCTTGCTTGGCCTCTTAAAAGAAGATCGATTCTACTCATATTTAGGCGGCATCCTTCACTTCATCCTAATCGTTTCTTGTATGGGAATGATTTGGTTTGGCATAGGAATTAACTATCAGCCATAAGAAAACTCATGGAAATCACAAACTGTCACCTTGCAAATTCACATGTTAAAACACTTACGAATTCCTATGTTAAAATTCATATTTCCGTCTGGTAAAACAGAAAGCTCTGGGAACTCCCTTTGTTCTGCAGTCCTCGATGCACGCAGAGGCTCCATATCAAGCCTTATGGGACAAGATAATCTATATCAATACATAGATTATATTTACTTTTATGGAATATAGAGCAGGAAAAGAAGATCGGTTCTACTCATATTTAGGTGGTGTCCTTCACATCATCCTCATCGTTACCTGTATGGAAATGATTTTGTTTGGCATAGGCATTAACTACAAGCCGTAACTTTACTGCGGCAAAAGCGAAAAGGACAGTCCAATTTAAGGCTGTCCTTTTTCAATATAGGAACGTGTTGCAAAAGACATAGATGCATATATATAAAACAAATACCAAATATCCCAAATTTATCTTGATATATTTTACTAGAACATTTAGATTATTCTATGGATGCAAAAATGAAATTAGTTTGTAAATTCTTAATTCGTTAATCGAGCGAAAGCAGCCGTGTTTATATTCATAATGAGGAAAGGTGCTTGAAATGACGAGTTTAAATGAAATTCTTGTAGTTTTGAAAGGATTTATTTTACACAAAGGCAAGGTGTTAACGGTACAACGTGCTCATGATGATGAAGTGGGCGGCGGAACGTGGGAGTTAGTCGGAGGGCAAATACGCTTTGGAGAAGATTTAGAAACGGCGCTGTTGCGAGAAATCCAAGAAGAAGTTGGATTGGATGTGACGGTGGAGCGGATTTTATATGCGACGACGTTTCAAACGCACGCAACGCGACAAGTTGTCATTCTTACATACTTATGCAAAAGCGATCATCATGAGGTCGTTCTTTCGAAAGAACATATCGATTATCGCTGGTCAACTAAAGAACAATCGCGAGAACTGCTACCTCCGGCCATTCTTCACGACTTTGAAAGAAATGGCGTGTTTTCGTTGGAAGAATGGGTATAGACTAGAGATGGAAGATAGCTAAATGAGTTCAGTTAATGCCGAGCAAGATCCGCGGACCGTACTATCCAAACAAAAAGGTTTGTTAAGTTTGCCCAAAATTTACATGGAGGACGGTAAATGCTATCAACAACTAAAGTACCTTATTCAGACATTTTCAAACCGGGGTAGGAGCACAGGAAACAGCCAAGCTAATTTTGATAAAAAGTTGAAATTGCAAAAAATAGAACTATGTGCTAAATAATCAACAAATCTAAATCAAATTGGATGACAAAAAAAGAAAAAGTGGAATTGTAGATAATACTTTTGTTGTAATGGAAAATTTAGGAATGATAACTAGCATTTGTTGTGCAACTGTAACAATAGTAATCGAAGAAAAACTCGGATAGTTATGTGTTTGTCGATATTTTGTAAAGGTATTATAAATGAGGTGATAAATTAATGAAAGCAAGATTAGTAGATGGAATGTTTGGCATTAAATTAGTTTGGCCGGGCTGGTTTGAAGATCCATTAGCAGAAGTAAGAGTTGGATTTCCAGCAAAATATGACCAGAAATTTGATATACCTATAGGCTCGAAAATGTTTATTTATATAACTGAGTATCAAAGGATTATGGCGATTAACAAAGTAACTGGTACTTGGGAAGAAGGTAAGTTGAGATTTTCACCCACAGGGAGGTTTCCTTTATGCTTACCGGTAGAAACCATATTTAAAGCAGATTATGGTCTAGGCATTAGAGAAATTAGAAGCATAGTACCAACTTTCAGGCCACATGAAGGATTAAGTTATTTTCCGATAACAGAAGGAGAATATTTAGAATTAGAAAAGTTACTAATGTTGAATGGTTAGTTTTTCGGCCAATTCCATTTTACTTTCAGAAACATAAAGCTGACATGAAAAGGGGTATATCGTCTATAACAATAATCTTTATTCAGAGTGTGAAAATGTGCACTATCGCATCATCTTTTAACGTAATTCAATCCACCTGTTTAAGAATAAAATTCTCTACACTACAGTGCAGTATAATAAAATGAGATTGGATGACAAAAATCAGGCTTCCCAAGAGGATAGCCTGCTAATAATATTTATACAATTCTAATTACGATATTTCCTTCTTCAGTTTTTTCAATCCAAACCAATGGCTTTTTTACATTCGTACCGCTACTCAGGAACGAATAGGGGGCTAATCAGCCACTTTATCAAAATAAGCAAGCCGGCGTTTATATATTATATCCTCATTTAACTAAAGGGTAAGGATAGGTGAAGAAAAACAAATGATAAAATAACAGTATAACCAATGATCTTAGTTGTTGTAATAGATAGTAAATTAACAGATAAAGGTATACACAATGCAAAGGAGCGGTTGGATGAGTGACGATTTAAAAAAATGATGGATGAAATAATTACATATTAAAAATATATGTTAAAAACGTCTAACATTCAAATCGACCAAAAGAATTTAATCGTTTAAACATCCCATATCATTGGAAAGAATATCTAGAAAAAGATGCATCGCCATACAGAAAAGTTCTTAAAATAGTCATCACACATAAATTCACTCGTAATTACGAGAAAACAAAAAAATATATTGAAGATTTATTTATTACTTAAAGTAACCTACTAATTAGGTTTAGCCTATTTTTTTGCTTTGCTGGTAGAATAGAAGAGGGTGTCCAAAGGTGATGGAACACCCTCTTTATTATTTTTATCGAACCAAGGAAAGACCCCAAGTTCTGGTAGCTTCCTGAATTTTTTCCTTTATTGCATCTGTTAACTGTCCTGCACTATCTAACTTTATTGCTTCTGATTTTGACCATCGGTAACCAAAATATAATCCGGGGCATACATTTAAAGTCTGCCTTTCAGTATTATCAAACAACTCAACCAGTTTATTTTTATCATCTGGAGTCATCATATTGTGTTGAATAAGTTCATTTATGAATAACTGATACTCATTTATTTTTGCTTTATTAAGCTGTTTTATTTCTTTATCTTTCCAAAATTCTATATAATCCCTTATTCCTACCCGAGTGGTTGGATAAAGAAGATTGGTCCCTTGAAAAGCAAAATGAAAATTCGGTTCAAGACTCCACCCTTTGTGTTCAAGAGCAAGTAGTTCATCCACATCAACATTATTAAAAAATGTTCTCGCTTGATTCATTGTATCTCCCGCATAAAATTCTAATTCAATAGACCATTCTCCATCATCCTTAAAATTCGGAGCAACAGCAATTTGCTTAACTGGACCATAGTCGACTAAAATATAGTTTTTCCATGATTTATGATAGTCAACGGGACCTAGGTTTAAATCTTCCATAATTGAAATGCATCGTTGTTTAAGTAAATATTCATCATCCTTACAAACGGATAAAGTGGTATAAGGATTTAAAAACTTAAATTTCTTATCTATAAAACGAAGAAAGTCACTAAGCAAAGCCGCTTCAGTACCGGTTACTAAATCTTTATCTAATAAACGATTAATTCGTTCAATGATATTCCTCCAACTCAAACAAATGGGTGTTTCTTCTATAATTATCTGTGTATCTGCTGGGAGGCTAGGATTTAATTGTTCTACCCATACATGTTCTTTATTTGGTTTGTTTTCAATTATGAAAATAAAATCAGGCTTATAGTAAATTACCCCATCATAAACGGCATCTCTTTCCGAGTTATGTACTTTGTGATCTGTAATAAATTCATCATCTGATATGAGAATAGATACTAATTTCCCGCTATCTTGGTTTATTTTCTTCACTTGCGTTTCAATTCTTTCAATCCTGTATTCTGCGCTTACTAATGAAGGAACAATATTTTCATGATTTACATTTTTCTCAAACATTTTCTCTCTTATCATCTCAATAAACATATGCTGAATAAGGGGCACCAGCTTCAAAGTAACTAAAAATGCTCTAGTTAACTGGTCTTCATGATGCGCATCTTTACGTTCATAAGGGAAAAAGTAATTTAAATGGTCCATTTTTAAATACTCCTTTCTCGCATTATAATATTATGTAATAAATTCAATGAAAACTAAAAAATTCCTTTAGAATTATTTGAAAGGGATGTTTCTTATGTCTAACTTAAAAATATGCCCTCTTTGCGGAAGCTTACTTCTTGATGATTACTGGGATATCGTTGAAGAACTAGAGGATGGTTCGTTTTATGTAGATGTGTTCGAAGCATGGGTATGCGAAAACTCTTGTGGTTACTATGAAAGAAAACTTTTAAAGCTATAACAATGTTATTCATGAAATAAAGGTATGACAATAGGGTGAAGGGGGAGAAGACGCTCTTTATTGCCTTTTCCATATATTCGGATTGTTTTGTTATTAAGGTCAACCTGCTTTCACTTCAAATCAACTACTTCCTGTCTGCGCATTCCGGTCGTAGCAAACAATTTAAAAAGCAGATGATTTCTGTATGCCAATCGGTTATTATCATTTTCCAAGTCAAGTAATGAAATAACTTCTTTAGTTCGTTAGTTCGTCTAATTTTTTATCAGCCTTAGGCACCTGAATTCCTGCCATGAAGTCAACTTGGGTATAATTTTCCTTCGAACAAAATTGGCTGAATGATTTTAAACATGAAATGGGTCGTTGCAAAGTTCGTGGTTTAATACCATGATTGATTACTTGATCTTGAACAAAGCGGCGGCTTGTGGAAGGTGTTAAATCGTGTAAATCAAGCGATCTGTTTTGCTTAATTAAAAATTCTTTGTAACATTTCAGGTCATAAGCATAGCTGCGTAGTGTATTATGCGAACAGTTTTTTTCAACTTCCAAATACATCAAAAAATCATCAGCTGCCTGTGTAAAATTCATACGGAGCGACCTCCATAAAAATTGGTTATGAGGACGCACCCGCAAATCATGGACCGTACCTGATAGTTATCCGGATGTCCATCAAACTTATTGGAACAGCACCAATAATAATTGTCAACTTAATAGGGAGAAGTACACGATATAAAATCTATCTTATGTGATCGGGAGGGAGATTTTATGTTAATAAGAACTATGTCGGGGGAGATTATTAGCTCTGTTGAAGAATGGAAAAAACTTTCTCCACCAGCTTCGAAAGATATTCATTGGGTTGATGGAAGGAGTGCAAAGGAGTTAGCCAAGGCGTGGTTGAGAAATGGGAAAGCAGAAGTCCCTTTTGAAATTAATACTATTCTTGAAAGTCATCCGTTAACCAGAGGATTAAAAGTTGAATATGCCATTCCAGAATACGAAACAAAGTTAGATGGTTATGGGAAAGGAAGAAAACACGATCTTTTTGTATTAGCTAAAAATAATGGGGAAAATGTTGTGATTTCAATCGAAGCAAAAGCAGATGAACCGTTTGGACTAACCATTAGAGAACGTCTAAACAGTAAAAATCCTAAAGGTTCAAATATAGAGAAAAGGATTATAGAGCTAAAAGAAGCTCTTTTTGCCAAAAATGACGTGGGAGAACTACGATATCAATTGCTGTATGGAATTGGCGGTACTTTAATTGAAGCAAAGAACCGAAATGCAAAGTTAGCTGTATTTATTGTTCATGAATTCTTATCCTCAAAAACATCTCCAAAGAAGACCCGAAAAAATTGTAGCGATTTAAATCAATTTGTGAGTAGCTTGGTTAATACGTCGATTGAATTAAATTATGGGACATTGTTTGGTCCGATTTTTGTATCAGGTGGAAGTAATATTTCAAAGGAAATTCCTTTGCTAATTGGTAAGGTAAAAACAAATTTGACTTTATAGCTTAGATGAGATGATTACATGGGAGGTAATTGAGTGGAAATTTTAGAAATTGAAAAGGTGATTGTACCATATCAAAATGAGTTGTTAACTCGCTGGAAAGCAAGAGATACTTTTGGCGGAACAGGAGAACCGTTATTGTCACCTAATGATATAGACAAGGCATGGATGTGGAGTCAAGTCAATACATGGTTAAAAGAAATTAAGTTAACAAGTACGGGATAATTGATTTTATGGGCACTTGAGAGAAGAAAACCTCCATTTGGGCGGAAATTAGTTAGTTGACATAACATAAATTATAGGAAGTTAAGGATTAATCTGTTTCAATATAAAGTAAACTAGTGTTATTGAGACAAAAAAGAAAAAATCGAGTTCAGTTTTGGCTGTATTGTATATCATAATTACTATTACCATGAGCATCAAAGCAAGAAAATTATAAAAGGAATGCGAATTTTGCTTCGAAAATACGTCCTTATTATTATTGAAATACATACTTATTAAAAACATGTAAAACATTTTTTACTGTGACAAGTCTGATTGTTTTCTGATCTCAAATTCCCATTTCCGTCATATGTATATGGGTTTGGTAACCCCTTTTTAATTCGCCAGTACCAATGGAAATAATTTCCCAAAAAAAACAACGCTTGTGATGTTGGAATGCGCTGAAAATCATCGGGTAAAAATTCAATCCTCCCTCTTTTGGTAAACAAACAAAAGGAAAATTTTGTCTCTGTCAAGCGTGCAGCTAGGGGCCGCTCAGATAGTGTATTGATGTGGATTTCGGGAAACGATATGAACGGAAGTTTACATTATATAAAAATATAAAACACGGACATTTTATTCGCCCGTGAATTCTGTAACTCCGAATGTTTGGTGATAGTCATACCCGTTGAAGTAAATATCCAAGTCGTGAAACAATCGGTGAAGCTGACGCATTGCTTCACGGTTGTCTTCTTTCACAACAATCTTTGCGTTTTCTTTAATAGATTCGAAGTCTTTCGCAATGTCCTTGTTCGTTATCTTGACGCCTTCTAACGATTGAAGGATTTCTCTTGCTGTTTGCGCTTGTTCCGAATATGACGCCGTGTCAATTCTTCCCCAACAAAGCGTGTCATTGTAGAATTCGTGATATTTGGAAATGAACGAATGTCCGTCTGTTCCGTCCGCAAGCGTCACAACCGCTTTGTCAACGGGTTCGTTCACGACTTTTTTGTCAACGTCTTCCGATTCGTTTGCCGACGCTTCCACAACCGACGATTCGTTGTCGGGTTTCTTCACGATTGATTTTCCTTTGTCCAAGTTCCCTAACACAATGAATACATAAAAGGCAAGGGATGCAACAATGACGCCGCCACCGACAACAATCCCCAATATCCAACCAATCACTTTTTTCCAATTCATGAAAATAGCCCCTTTCATAATCTTTTCTTACCATTCTACCATTTGCGTTTGCGCATAGACAACATAATCAGCGCAAGACCTTCGTTCAAAAATATTAAATATATTAAATATTAAACTGTATGTATGCACGTATATATGTATGCGCGGATCCTGCCGTTCGAATCACCTATGCCTATTGCCTATGATTGCCTATGACAGCGCTCCTCTTCTCTTCAAGCAAGATTTTCCCCTTCATCTGATTATTCCGCGATGGTATGCGATGTTTTTGTCAAATGGCTAAAACCATATTTATCGAATAAATAAAAACGTGCAGCGGTTCCTCAATTGATCCAGGAACGCTGCACGTTTACCCGCTGCATTGTCGTTGCAGTAGGGAAATCATGATATCATCCTTCCGTGTTGATTCATTAGGCAATATCGGTATGACGGTAGCGAACGCCTTTGTATTTTACACGGATTGGCACACCTTTTTCCCGCTTGTATTTCGCCATTAACATTTTTACTTTTGAAAAGGCTTCCATCATTCCAGACGCCAAAATCGCTTCTTCCCATACAACTGGTTTTGCTTGTTCTGTGTAGAATGAGAAGACATACTGTTTCACCTTTTTCACCTCCCCATTATCTATTATAATCAAAATCTGTTTTCATCAAACGTTTAAACTGTTACAATTATGTTAACATTTTCTGAATAGCGGTTTGCACGAAAAACGTTCTAGAAAAGAAAAGCAGGTTTCCGGACTGATGCCGGAGACCTGTTAGTTGTTTTACATCTTCCATTCCCAATACTTTAAGTATGTGTATGGGTTAATCGCATTCCAGTTCGCATCATACATGCCGAAATGCAAGTGCGGGTCAAATTTTCCGGTTGTGTCGACCGGCCCATACCCTGAATTGCCTACATAGCCGATAAGTTGTCCTTTTTTCACTTTTTGTCCAAGCGCAATAGAATCCGCATATTTTTCCATATGTGCGTAATAAAGTGCGATTCCCTCGCTTGTTTGAATAGTAAGGCGCCATCCTCCCAACTCGCTCCATCCTTTACGAATCACCGTACCGTCAGTAGCGGAGTATATCGGTGTGCCTTTGGCCGCAAAGATATCCGTTCCCTCGTGAACACGGTTGCTCCCATATTTTCGGCTTTCTCCGTACGTATCACCAAACGGTGTGTACGTCCCCTGTTTTAACGGAAAGATGCCATCTTGCAGCCGGTCTGGCGCCGCTGGCTGTGGCAGTTGTCCGTCCGTAATTTTCAATACTTGTCCGACATAAATGATATTCGATGGCAACTGGTTTAACGTTTTTAATTGTTCGATTGTTACTCCATACTTCGCAGCAATTTTATACAAACTATCTCCCGCCTGAACCGTATAGATTACCGCTTCTGGTGTTTTTGCTGTAGGATTGGTTGCTGTAGAAGGAGGATTAGAAGATTCCGATGATGTCCCTGTTGGTTTTGCCACAAATAGTTTTTGCCCTACGAAAACAGTATCGGATTGCAACTTATTCCATATTTTTAGGTCGGTGAGCCATACACTATAATCTCGAGCAATAGTGGAGAGTGATTCACCGGCTTGAACCGTATGTGCAGTATAGGTCCCTTTTTCTTTTGGGATGATTAATGTTTGTCCGACACGGATCATGTCGTTTGTTAGTCCATTTTGCAGTTTAATATCTGCAATCAATACTCCGTATTTTTTTGCGATCGATAATAAACTGTCCCCTGGCTTTACGGTATATGTCACCGTTTGTTCATGCGGTGGCTGTAATAACAATGTTTGCCCGGCATAAATGAGATCACTGTGCAGACCGTTCCAATTTTTTAAATCAGAAACGGTAACATGGTTTGTATTGGCGATTTTCCATAAACTATCCCCCGGACGAACGGTATAGGTTGGCTCGGCAGCGCTTACATGTCCAATTCCGTTCGCCAATAGTAACAATGCTAATCCCGCTGTCCATGTTCTTTTTTTCATGCCGCTCTCTCCCTATGAAGTAGATTTATATATTCGTATTGTATAAAGAGAAAATTAGGCTAGGCAAACGGTAAATCAAGGAAATTTGTTCAATACAGGAAATTTATTGGACCATATAAAATAAAAACCGGTAACCATTAATGGATACCGGTTTTTCGTCTATATTGCTGCAAAGCATTGGCATATTCCTCTTTGATTTTTTCTTTGTCTAACGATAAATGTTGCTGCAAATAGTCGATTACCGCCTGGTCATCAGCCAGCCCTGCGGCAAATTGCCGTTTAATCCATCGTTCAGCTTCTTCTTGAGTTGGAAATGATCTTTTCTCCATTCCTTCTTGGCAAACCATCCACTTTTCCTCCGCTTGTCGAAAGAAAAACCATTGGCCTTGATAATTCGTAAAAAAGAATCCTTCCGCACGCTCTTTCGTATTGAGCTGATTTTGTTCCGCATCATGATATACCGGCGCAAGCGGGAACGTGTCGACAACAAACAGCGGGAACGTTGTCTCGTCGACAAAGCAGCCGGACGCTTTCGGATGGCCTCCGCCCCCAAACTGCTTCGCAAATTCAGCTACATTTACGGTATCATGAATCGTGCGAAAGCCGATATGTTTCGTCCCCATGTTGACCATGGCGATTAAGTCTAAATGCGGGCAGCGTTTTGACAGTGCATTGCCGAGCTCCGACATATGCCGTTCAGCGAAGACGATGCCAACGCAATAATCGCCAAACCAGCGTTGAACGAGCTGTTTTTGTTTCATGCGAATATAGCGCTGGATTTTCTTTTCCTCCATGTCTAAAATCAGTTCTTCTGTTTCCGTCAAGGAAAATGGTCCACCAGCAGCAAGCCGCTCGCTCATTTTGTCCCAAAACTCATCCAACCCTAAAATCGTCAATAAATCATTTAACCGTTTGGCGCGCGTATTGTTCGTTTCTTCCCATTCCCACGTATCATACTGGCGGACGAGCTCGACGAACTCATCGAGCGTTTCGTTCCGCTCGAGTTTTCCTTCGCGGACTAAATAGTCGTAAAACAGCGACGTAGCGCACGTTTTCTTGCCTTGTTCGTCGGTCGGTTTGACCCATCCCCATGGATATTGATTAAAATGAAGCGCGGTGACATGATGGTCGATCACTTGCACATGTCCGCCAGCGTTGAAACGCTCCGCCAGTTTTTTCTCGACTTCTTCGCCGACGGCCAAATCGGTAATGAAAAGCTCGGCTTCCTTGTTTTGCTCGTTTTCAAGGAATTGCCTTACTCGTTCATCTAAGTTGCGGTACGAACAAAAGGAAATATTGACTTCTGTAAACGCTAACTTAGCCAGCAATCCACAGCCGATTCCATCTAAATCGCTGTCGGTAAACAATTTCACCATTAAGCACCCATCCTTTTCTTTACAAACTTTTATACAATAGTTTTTTCAACAAAGGGAATAAAAAGTCAGGAAGCTGTTCGACATTTGGCACGAGTACACTATGCTTTCCGTAAATGTTTTGAATCGTCTGCCGCTGTCCTTCATCCATTTCCCCGTTTGCCAAAAAGACGTTGATTACTTCCACTCCTTGTTTACGCGCTTCTAAGACGGCTTCGTGCGTATCAATAATCCCGTTTTGCTCATAGCCGTATGCGGCTGGCTCTCCATCAGAAAAAACAAGTAAAAATTTTTGTTTTTCCGTACGTTCAAGGAGCTTCTCTGTCACGATGCGGATCGCAAATCCGTCACGGTTATCCTCCTGCGCTTCAAGCTGCATGATCGCCGGCCCGCTCTGTTTTTTGCCCGATTGCGCAAAAGAAATGACTGTTTGGAAATAGTTTGGCTGTTTCGTTTTCGTTGCCTCATTTGGGTCTTCCCAAAAGCCGACGATTTGATGTGGGACAAGCAAGGATTTTAATGCTTCATGGAACAAAACAATCCCTTTTTTCGTTTCTTCCATTTTATCGTACATCGATGCCGAGCAGTCGACGAGCAAGGTAAAAGCAGCATCAATGTGCGAAGACGGCTGTTGCTTTTTATAAAACAAGCGCGGCTGTTCTTCTGTCCAAAAACGAAGCAGTTTTTTATGCAGGCGGCCGGCATGCAAATCAGTGCGCGGCTGGATTTTCTTATGTTCGAGCGTTTTTTCGATCATTTGTTTTAATTTTTTTTGGTACGGCAAAATCTCCGTTTTCATTTGTTCGTATTTGGCGATGTGTTCGCGTGAAGGTGGATATGGAACGAGAAAGACTGCTTCCGCATATCGGTTTTCTTTGCCATAAGTCTCCCCTTTGCCGCTGCGATCGTAGTCATCGCTTCGCACTGCCGCGTTTCGCTTGGTGTAATTATTTCGCTTCGTTGGTCGCGCGGAACCTTGCACCATGGCAAGCGCTTGGTCTCCGTCCTCGCCTGGGCGCGCGCTGTTTCCCAATAAATCCGTCCGCGAGCCCCGTTCCAGTTCAAAGCGGAAAAAACTTTTCGTCATATCGCTTGTTTCGCGGTGCCATGTCGGCATTTCCTGTTCATGGACGTCTTCATCACCGCGTTTTTCTTTATCAAGCACATCGCAGTTCGTGAGCGGGTCCGTACGCTTTAAATCAGCCAAGGTGAGTCCTGTTTTCTCGATGTCATAGCTGTTTTCCGGCAAATAAAAATAGGTGTTAAGCATATCGCTTTCGAGTATATCGCCGAGTGCTTCCGTAATTTGCAACGTGATGCGGGCTACTTCTTTTGTCGAAGCAGCGGCAAAATATTGCGGAAGCGTCTGACGAAGCCAAGGCATTATACGGTCGATCGCCTCGTTCATCGCGGGAATGTCTTCCACCGGCGAATCGGATGTCAATAACAAATAAATGGCGGAAAAAAGGGCATCGGTATAAACACTTCTTGTTAAATTGGCGCTCAGTTGGCTTTGGAAATAGCGGCGGTATACATCGCGGCGGGTACGAAACCATCTTTTTGTGCCAGGCCGCTCCTTTTTGCAAATCTCTTCTAAACGTAAATCTTCAGCCAACGTAAACAGCTGTTTCGCAAAATGAGGAATGGCTGTATGTTTCACCTGATCGAGAAACACGATGACTTGTGCTACATCGGTATGAAAGAGCGTTCCGACGGTTCGTAAGCATACATCGCTCTTTAGGCCATGTTCTTTTTCTTCCTTCGGGCGGTTATCCCAAAAGTGGCTGATGTAAATTTTCCGGCCGCGAAAATCGACATACGATTGAAAGCCGAATTCGATCTCCCAGTCTCCGCTCTTGGCCAATGTTTTCGCCAAATCAGACAGCTGCATAAACAAAAAGGAGTCGATTTTTTTGTCGTTAAATAAAATAAACCGTTCCATGGCTGCTCCCTCATTGTGCAAACAACGTTTCCGCAATATTGCGCACCGCTGCTTTTTCACGGTCATCTTCCAGTTTTTCCACAATGCCACGTTCAATGGCGCGAAGCGGCGGCAAATAAACGGCTAAATCGCACGTATCAATAAGCGCGCGAATCGAAGCGGCTTCTTCAGAGATTTGTCCGTTTCTCACTTGCGTAATTAAATCAGCAGACAAGGCAACAAAACGGTCAATCAGCCCTTCGTCCGTTAATGTAGTTTGTGCCAGCAAGACAGATTTTAATGTATCCCCTTGAATATACGGAACCTCAATGACGACAAAGCGGTTTTTTAACGCTTCGTTGAGCGGCACGGTGCCGACATATCCTTCGTTGATGGCAGCGATCACGCCGAACGTTTCTTTTGCTTTAACCACTTCTCCAGTAAATGGGTTGGTAATCATTTTACGGTAATCGAGGACACCGTTTAAAATCGGCAATGTTTCCGGCTTTGCCATGTTGATTTCGTCAATATATAGTAAATGTCCTTTTGTCATCGCTTGAACGACAGGACCTGGAACAAACTCGATTTCCGCTTTTCCGTTGCGGTTTTGAATCGTTTTAAAGCCGAGCAGCGCTTCGGCATCCAAATCGACGGAGCAGTTAATGCTATGCATCGGCTGGCCGAAGATGGAGGATAGCGTCTCGGCTAGCTTTGTTTTGCCTGCCCCTGTCGGACCTTTTAACAGCACATTTTTTCCAAGGGCCAGCGCCACAATGGCATCATATAGAATCGCCTCATCGGAAGCGGTGTAGCCGCCTTTTCCGATCAGTTCGGCGTCGTTGTCATAGAGAAATGCGTTTTTTCGATATTGGATGATTTGTTCGATTTTCTCTGGCAGTTTCACGTAGTGGTCTTCCTTTCTCTGAACAATTACGGTTACTATTCTACTAAATGTCCTATTTTCACGCAAAAAAAGAGATTTATATACGATAAATATGTTATGTAAATTGAATGAAAAAAGAAAACAGAGAGCCGTTACTGTACCTTAATAGCTCCCTGTCAACTGAAATTATCCTCAATCGCTTTGCGGATGAGTGCCGCACAGCGGTCTAATTCCGCTTTTAGCTGCCGTTTGTACAGCTTTGCTTTTTCATATCCGCCATCGGCAAAACGATAATATACTACTTCTTGGTATTTCATTCCCTCTTTTTTCTGTTTCACTTGTTTTAAAATCCCATCTTCAATCAGATCGTGCAATGCTTTGTACACTTCTGAATGATTTGGGCGATATCCGTACGGCTTAAACTCCTGGCGCAACAAGTCTAAAATTTTGAGTCCATATAAACGTTCCTGCTCGGTTAACGTGATTAAATATAATTTTAAAAACGCACGCTGTTTTAACAGAAAACCGCTTGGTGTTCGCTTCTCCCCCATTTTTCTCCCTCCTTGTCCATTTACTTTAATTATATTTCCTTCTTTTTGGTTGAAGTCCTTCTTTTGTATCGATTTTTTATTTAGAACATAGATTTATTATATCATAAAGAAAAATCGGAAAGGGAGGCCACCCTTTCCTTTCCGAAGAGTATTAATAAAAAACGATTGTCTTGTTCCCGTGGATAATGACGCGATCTTCTAAATGCCATTTCAGAGCGCGGGAGAGCACCGTTTTTTCAATGATGCGCCCGATGCGCTTCAGGTCTTCCGGATGATGGCGATGATCGACGCGGGCGACGTCTTGTTCAATAATCGGTCCTTCATCCAAATCATCGGTCACATAGTGCGACGTGGCGCCAATCAGTTTCACGCCGCGCTCATACGCCCGTTCATACGGTCTGGCCCCGACAAACGCGGGTAAAAACGAATGATGGATGTTGATGATTCTTCCTGGAAACTCGGCGACAAAAGTTGGCGATAATATTTGCATATAGCGGGCAAGAACAATAGTATCTACGTCGTATTGCTTTAGCAGCTCTATTTGTTTTCGTTCCGCCTCCGCTTTCGTTTCTTTTGTCACCGGAATGTGAAAATACGGAATGCCCATCGATTCGACCGTGCTGCGCAAATGTTCGTGGTTGCTGATGACAAGCGCTATGTCAGCGATCAGCTCCCCTGCCTGCCATTGCCATAATAACTCGAGCAAACAGTGCTCTGCTTTCGACACAAATATCGCGATTCGTTTGACATCATTATGTAAGCGAAGGCGCCAATCCATCTGCAGCGATTCGGCAATCGGCTGAAAGGCCGATTCTATTTCTTGTTTTCGCAGCGCGATTTGCGGGCAGTCGAATTCAATGCGTAAAAAAAATGTTCCTCCTTCTGGATCGGTGGAATATTGGCTTGATTCGACAATATTGGCGCCCTGTTTGTATAAAAAAGAGGTCACCGCCGCGACAATTCCCGGCTTGTCCGGGCATGAAATGAGCAAGCGGGCGCGATTTTGATAGTTTTCTAGGAACGATTGCCAGCGATGTTCTCGGAATGTTTGCATAGACTACACTTCCCCCTATAGATGAATTTATCATTCATCATACAAAAAAACGGCGGGGACGCCAACCGTTTTTTTTTACGTTTAATTTTTACTGTCACCATCTGTTTCAAATAACGACAAATACTGTCCGTATCCCTCTTTCTCCAAATCTTCTTTCGGAATAAAACGGAGCGCCGCTGAATTAATGCAATAGCGAAGACCGGTCGGCGCCGGGCCGTCGTCAAAGACATGACCTAAGTGAGAATCCGCTTTACGGCTCCGCACCTCTGTACGGATCATACCATGGCTTAAATCCAGCTCGGTCTTAATGTTTTCCGGGTGAAGCGGCTTCGTGAAGCTCGGCCAGCCGCAGCCGGCATCATATTGGTCTTTTGTGCTAAAAAGCGGCTCGCCGGAAACAATGTCGACATAAATGCCTTCACGCGTGTTGTTCCAATACGGGTTGTCAAACGGCGGTTCCGTCCCGTTGCGCTGTGTGACCTCGAATTGAAGCGGCGTCAATTTTTTCCGCAGCATCGCTTCCCGCTCCGGATCACGCCAATGTTCTTTTAAAAACGCATCGCGCCCCGAGCCGATCCGGTACAGTTTATAGCGGAGCGGATTTTTCTTATGGTAATCCTGGTGATACTCCTCCGCCGGATAAAACGTGGAGGCCGGCAGGATCTTCGTCACGATCGGTTTGGAGAAACGGCCGCTTTTCTCCAGTTCCTGCTTCGATTTTTCCGCGAGCAGGCGCTGATTTTCGTTGTGGTAAAAAATCGCTGTGCGATATTGCGGGCCGCGATCGTGAAACTGTCCGCCGTCATCGGTCGGATCGATTTGCCGCCAGTAGATGTCGAGCAGCTTTTCATATGGAAATACGTCGGGATCAAAGGTAATTTGCACCGCTTCATAATGTCCGGTCGTTTTTGAACATACTTCTTCATACGTTGGGTTTTCTTTATGACCGCCTGTATACCCGGATATGACGCTGATAATTCCCGGCTGTTCTTCAAATGGCGAAACCATGCACCAAAAGCAGCCTCCGGCAAACGTCGCTAGTTCATATCCCATTAATGGCATTCCTCCTTTACTTATTTATCATATCAAAAAAGGCACCTTCCTCCAAATGGAAAGGTGCCTTTGTCCGTCTCATTATTTCGTTAAATTACCAGCTGGGCCGAAAAATTCGTAATGAATTTGTTCGTCCGAAACGCCCCATTCTTTTAGCGCATGGTAGACGGCCTTCATAAACGGAGTCGGTCCACAGAAATAAAAATCTGCTTCTTTATTCGATACAACTGATTGTATCCAAGGCAAATCAATGAAACCTTCTTTTCCGAAATAAGGATGTTTCCGGTCTTCCTCCGAAGGCGATTGATAGCATACATGATACGAAAATGCCGGATGTTCCGCTAAGCGGCGCAACTCTTGATCGAACGCGTGGACGTTTCCATTGATTGCCGCATGAATAAACGTTACTTGGCGATTAGGTTGACGCGAAACAAGAGTGCTTGCCATGCTGAAAAGTGGAGTAATGCCCACGCCGCCGCTAATGAGCACGACCGGTGTTTCTTTTGACATATCGAGCGTGAAAATACCAAATGGTGCACTTAATTCAAGCACATCTCCTTCTTGAACATGGTCGTGTAAATAGTTGGAGACAATCCCGGCTGGTTTGTCCGCCGTTGCCGCTTCCCGTTTGACGCTAATACGGTAATAGCCTTTTCCTGGCGCATCGGATAAGCTGTATTGACGAATATGGGTATATTGATCCCCTGGAATAGAGACTTTGACACTGACATATTGTCCTGGTAAATACTCGCTAATTTCCCCACCGTCTTCCGGAACGAAATAAAACGATGTAATGACATCGCTTTCTTTTACTTTTTTCTGAACGATGAAACGGCGGAAATCTTTCCATCCTCCGCGTTTGGATGCGGCTTCTTCATATAATTGCGCTTCCGCTTTAATAAATAAATCGGCGATGACCTCATATGCTTCTGCCCAGGCATTGATGATTTCGTCTGTTGCCGCCTCTTTAAGCACTGCTTTAATCGCAAGCAATAAATGTTTGCCGACAATCGGATAATGTTCTGGTTTGATTCCTAAGCTGCAATGTTTATGAGCGATTAGTTCGACGACCGGCGTAATCACTTCTAGCTGATCAATATATTTCGCCGCGTTGTAAATAGCTTGTGCAAGGGCCCGTTGTTGTCTTCCTTGTTTTTGATTTGCATGGTTAAAAATATTGAGCAGTTCTGGATGATTCGAGAGCATGGATTGATAAAACCATCTCGTAATTTGTTCCCCATGCTGTTCAAGCACAGGAACGGTCGCTTTCACAATTTCAATCGTTTGTTTGCTTAAAGTTGTCGCGTTCATTTTTACATCCCCCATAAAACATGTATTTTAAATACATCTTTAATTGAATCACGATTATTTCTTAAAAGCAATATTTTAAATACATCTTTAACAAATTGTTCACAATTTTTGTTGAGGGATGGATTATGATAGAATAGTACTAAAGAAGCTAATTTTAAAGGTGTGAAGTAAATGCAGCTGACGAACTATACAGAATATGCATTGCGCGTTCTTCTTTTTTTAGGGGCACTGGAGCATGGAAAAAAAACAAATATTAAAGAAATCTCGCGCACTTTTTCTATTTCGGAAAATCATTTAAGCAAAATTGTGTATGAGCTCGGCAAACTTGGATATATTGAAACGACACGCGGTCGAAACGGCGGGATTCGTCTCGCCACAGAGCCGGAAAACATTCGAATTGGTACGGTTGTCCGCCAAACGGAAGACAACTTATCCCTTGTCGAATGCTTTGCCGGCCATGGCAATCATTGTATCCTCACCCCGGTTTGCCGGCTGAAATACGTGCTGCACGAAGCGCTCGAGGCATTTTTACACGTGCTAGATTCGTATACATTGGCCGATTTGCTTGCCAATAAACAACATTTACAAGCGATTTTCCGTAAAGAAGAGCAATAATAGTGTAAAGGAAAAGCGAATCGTGCTATAAGCAAAGATGCAAGAGGAAATGAGAGTAGGAAAAAATTCATCCCGCTTTTATCGGTTGTCTTCCCCGCAATCTAGTTTTTCGCCGGCTGCGGCGAGATGAATCGTTCAATATGGACAGCGGCATGAATCATAGCCCAGATCGATAAATCCTTTGTTTGTCACATTTCGCAAAATATATTAATATTAAAGAGGTGCGAAAAAATAAGCGATAATGAAATGGAGGTAACAATGAAACACGTACAAGATACATTACCATCTTATGTAAAAATCGAAAACGGTGAACTTTGGCTTACTGAAGATGACCGCGAAAACTTAAAAATCAGCTATCGCATCAAAGACATTATTTTCTCGGAGCCGTCGGACTTCCAACATGTGATGATTTTAGATTCCTACGATTTCGGCCGTATGCTCGTTCTTGACGGAGTGGTGCAAACGACATCGATCGACGGCCATATTTATAACGAAATGATTTCCCATATTCCGCTGCAGCTGCATCCAACAGCGAAAAAAGTGTTGATTATCGGTGGCGGCGATTGCGGTGCGGCGAAAGAAGTGGCGAAATATCCACATATTGAAGAAATTCATATGGTAGAAATTGATGAAAAAGTAGTGCAAGCGTGCAAGGCACACTTGCAAGAAGTGTCGGGCAACTTATCCGATCCGCGGGTCAAATTTATTTATGATGATGGTGTTGCCTTTGTCAAGGAACATGAAAACGAATATGATGTCATTATTATCGATTCGTCCGATCCGGTCGGTCCAGCCGAGGCACTCTTTTCGCGAGATTTTTACGCCAATGTCCGTCGCGCATTAAAAGAGGACGGACTAATGGTGTGCCAAAGCCAGTCTCCTATTTTCCATTTAGAGATTTTGCGGCGGACGTATAACAATATTGGCGAATTATTTCCGCATGTAAAAGTATATACAGCGACAGTGCCTACCTACCCAGGCGGATTATGGAGCTTCACGATCGGCTCGACCAAACCGCTCTCCTTCCCGGAACAAGCCACCATTCCAGGCGATACGAAATATGTGAATGAAGGCATATTCAAGCAATGTTTCGAGCTTCCGCAATTTTTGAAAACCGCATTGGAAAAATAAAAGAGCAGTCTACAATTATCAAGACTTAAATTATAAATAAAGGAGAGCACATATTAGTCTATAATATGTGTTCTCCTTTTATCTTTTATTAAAATAAAACCCTTGTTAGTTGAGTAACAGAAAATGCTACCTAATTTATGGATAAAATTTTATTAGTTAGGTATTAGATTCCGAAAAAACCATTTCATCATTGGGGGAGTCACAATCGTTGTAACCAATATCACAACAACAATGACAGCAAACATATCTTGCGTTAGTAGTTTAGATTCTAAACCAATAGTTGCAATAATTAGTGCTACTTCCCCCCTGGACACCATTGCTGAACCTATTCCTAGTGAGCGATTCCAATTGAATCCAGCCAATTTTGCCCCAACAGATGCACCAATTAATTTTGTTAGTATGGCTATTATACTTAATAAAACAATTAGACCTAAATTTTGAGTAATACCAGAGAATTGGGCAGTGACACCAATAGAAGTAAAGAATACAGGAACAAAGATAGAATAACTAATCGTTTCAACCTTCTCAAATACCTCATTTTTGAAGTTTGTTACACTGATAGCCACACCTGCTATATATGCTCCGATTATTGCAGCGACCCCTGTGTATTCTGCTAGGTATGCATAAACAAAACAGATAATTAGAGCAGACGAAATTACAGTTTCTGTTACTTTTAATGATGAAAACTTATTCAAGAACCAAGGAACTACTTTCCAACCAACCAAAATGGCTCCTGTGAAAAATAATATTTTCTTTAAAATAACCGTTGTTAAATTAACATCTCCACCAGCAAAACTCATTAAGAATGCCAAAGCAATAATTCCTACCACATCATCGATGACAGCTGCCCCTAAGATAGTGGTTCCTTCGCGGCTATTCAATTGATCCATCTCTTTAAGCGCCTGAACGGAAATACTTACACTGGTAGCCGAAAGCAATAGCCCTAAAAACCAGGATTGCATCGTGGTAAGATCCAACATTATTCCAACCAAATAACCCAAAACAACTGGTACAATAATACCACCAAAACCTACGAAGGTGGAGGATTTCCCAGTTTGTTTGAATTCATCAATATCTGTTTCCACCCCAGCAATAAACATAAGCAAAATAACACCGATTTGACTTAATTCTGCTAAGGTTTCTGTCTCATTCACTAATCCTAAAACCGATGGACCTAATACAATCCCAATCAGGAGTTTACCAAGAACTGAAGACTGCCCCAATCTTACACTTAGGCTCCCAGCTATTTTGGCAGCAACTAAAATGATGGCTAACTGCAGTATTAACACCTAAAAATCCCCACCCTTCATTGTTTATGATTTTCTTCAAACTAAAAAAAGTCTGTCACCAAAGGACATAGTTATCCCTTGGTGACAGACTCCCCCTAAAATACTTTAGTATTAATAATTTTTTGTTATTGTATCATACTTTAGGTAAGATTTCACTTTCCATTGCTTTTCTACTGAACATAATATCCTCTAATCATTATAGTATAGTTAACGAATCCTACTCTTTTATTGTAGGGCGCGTTTTGCCACGATGGAAACGGTAATATCATCGGCCGGCGGATTATGCAGCCCGGCGCGGACGTCACGATAGTAGCGCTGCAGCGGATTATCTTCAAATAAACTTTGTCCCCCAACAATGCGCATCGCTAAGTCAACGACATTTATCGCTGTATTGGTTGCTGTATATTTTACTGCTGCCAGCTCTTCCTTCATCTCTGTTCGTTTTTCTGGATAACGATCCCACTGGTCAGCGATGGCATACATAAAGTGGCGTGCATTCATCAATTGTATGTCCATTTGCGCGATTTTCCGCTGCACTTCCGGCACTTCAGCAATCGGATGAGACAAGCTGTTTGGCTGGTATGTTTTTGCAAACTGGATCGCTTCATTGCGCGCGGCAATCGCAATGCCTAAATAGCAGGCAGGGATATGCAAAAGCCATCCTTGCGCCGGCTGGCCAGCCTTTGGCTTGCCCAGTATTTCGACAAGCGCCTCTTCTTCGACTTCAACGTTGTCTAAAACGATGTCATCGCTTCGCGTCGCCCTCATCCCAAGCGTATTCCACGTTTTTTCGATCGTTAAGCCGCTTGCTGTTTTCGGCACAAGAAAATTGCCGACCTCCCCCGTCGCTTTGATCGTCGCGGAAATAATAAAATAATCGAGTGCCGGAGCGAGCGAGGCAAATGTTTTCCGTCCGGAAATCACCCAGCACCCGTTGCGAAATTCAGCGGTCGTTTCCGGCTTTCCGCCGCGCGCCGGGCTGCCGGTCGCTTTTTCGGAATGAGCGCTGTTTAATAGTACCTGCTTTTCTACTACTTCACGGCAAATTCGTTCCAACACCAATGGCGGCCATCTTTTCGTTACGGCAAGGCTTAATAAAATTCCTAAATGCCAGCCAAGCGACAATGCGGTCGCGCCGTCGCCTTGGGCGATCGTTTCTTGAACAAGAAGAAATTCATATAAAGAAATTTCTTCGCCCCCATATTGTTTCGGAACGGTAAGGGACAGAAAGCCCGCTTGTTTTAAATCATGGAAATTGGCAAACGGAAATTCGCCGTGTTCATCATGCCAGGCTGACCGCTCGTGAAACTTGGCGGCCAGATCGCGCGCCTGTTCGTATAAATTTCGCTCCCGCTCCGTGCGCAATAACAAATGATACAGCTCGTTCATTCGTTCTCCCCTTCTTTTCTAGTATGTTTTTATTTTACCTGTTACAGGGCGGGGAGGAAACCAATATGTGTCTTACAGCGCAAAGAAATGGCGGACATAGCGGTCGTCGTCACGATGGTAAAACTCGTTTTTGGTTTGATCATACATATATTCTTGCTTCCACGTGTCTGCGTAACGGACGATATGGCGGATAGCACGGATGATGTCATACACCTCTTCGTTTGTCATAATCGGATGAAGCGAGACGCGCACCCATCCTGGTTTGACAAACAAATTTCCTTGCTCGACTTGCTTCATCAATGTTTTGGATTGTTCTTTATCAATGCCAAGCAAATAATGGCCGTACGGGCCAGCGCATGAACAGCCGCCGCGCACTTGAATCCCAAAGCGGTCGTTTAACATTTTGACAACGAGATTATAATGCATTCCTTCAATGATAAACGAGACAATGCCAAGCCGGTCTTCCCGATGTCCTTCTAGCACACGGACGCGTGGAATTTGTTTTAAATGCGATAGCAGCAGGGACGTTAATTCCTTTTCCCGCTTCTGTATACGCTCGACTCCCATTTTCTCTTTTAAGCGAATGGCAAGCGCCGCTTTGATCGTTTGCAGAAACGGCGGCGTTCCCCCGTCTTCCCTCGTCTCAATGTCTTCAATGTATTTATAGTTTCCCCATGGATCGGTCCATAGAACCGTCCCTCCCCCTGGATGATCAGGGACGCGGTTTTGATACAGCCGCGCATCGAAAATAAGCACCCCTGCGCTTCCCGGTCCCCCTAGAAATTTATGCGGTGAAAAATAAATAGCGTCTAGTTTTTCAAGCGGGTCAGCGGGATGCATATTGATCGCGACATAGGGAGCGGAAGCGGCAAAATCGATGAAGCAAATGCCGCCGTGTTCATGCATAATTTTGGCCAGGAGATGATATGGGGTTTGGATGCCCGTCACATTGGAGCAGGCAGTAAAAGCGCCGATCTTTAACGGACGGTGGGCGTATGTCTGCAGCAGTTCACGCAAATGGTCAACATCTACATCCCCATTCGCAGTTGGACGAATCGTGACTACTTCCCCAATCGTTTCCGCCCACGATAGCAAATTCGAATGATGCTCCATATGCGTCACAAAAATAACGGGGCGTTCGTCATCGGCAAGGGAAAGGCGTGTTTTCCATTGTTCAGGCACCCGCAAACCTAAGAGCCGTTGCAATTTATTGACGGCACTCGTCATGCCCGGCCCTTCCATGATAATCACGTCATGTTTTCCGGCGTGCACGTGATGTTTAATGATTTCTTTGGCATATTGGTACGCTAACGTTATTTTCGTGCTTGTAATATTGGACTCGGTGTGGGTATTCGCCACCAATGGCCCAAGCTCCTCGATGATTTTTTCTTCAATCGGTCGATACAGGCGGCCGCTTGCCGTCCAGTCGGCATAAATCAGCTTCTGCTCGCCAAACGGTGTGGAAAACGTAAAATCGGTGCCGATCGTTGCTTCACGAAATGGGCGGAAATATGTCTCTAAATCTCCGCGGCATGTAAACGTCGTTTCCCCTATTGTTGCTTTAATTTCCATCGGCCTCCCCCTTTCCTATATTCATAAAGTATGTCACAACCATCGTTTGGTCCATAAAAAAATCCGCCTGATCGGGGCGGATTTCCTACACTTTTTTCGTTACCTCCTTTGGCTCGGGAATAAGATAACGCTCCAATTGCTTTCTTAAAGCGTCCGGGACCGATTCGCTTTTTTGCGTTTGAAAATTAAAGTAGACAATCGTTGATTCGCCGAGCGCAATTAACGTTCCCGTCTTTTCATCCAAAATGCGGTGAACCAATTGGAAGCTTTTATTGCCGATTTTCGCCACATTCGTTTCAATTTTTAAACGCTGGCCGAAAAATGCCTGGTTGACAAAATCACATTTCGCCGAGGCGAGAATAAAACGCCAGTCTTTTATATCGCTTCCATACCCTAATTCTTCAAACATACGAATGCGCGCTTCCTCCAAATAAATAAAATAGCTGGTGTTGCTAACGTGGCCGAGCGCATCGGTTTCACAAAAGCGAACGTTTACTGTCATCGTATGAGTCGCCATAAACCTCTCCCTCTCTAATTACTAACTAGTCGGTATGTTGTTTTTATCATAGCTGGATTTTTTTATTTCGGCAACTGTTTTTTTATTTTATTGATTATTTAGCACATAGTTTTATTTTTGATTAAAATAATGGAAAAAGCGGCATCCAATGCAAAAAATGAGATGCCGTTGACTTCTACCCCATCAAGAGCGGTACCAATAGATACGCAAGGGTCGATAAAACTCCGCACAATAAGGAAATGCGCAATTTATATTTGGCATAGCCCATTACATCCATCTCCATAATCGACGCCGTGGTGATCGTCGTATCTCCTAACGGAGAGGCGAAAGCGCCAAACGTTCCACTTGCAAACACTGCTCCAATCGTCATCGCCAGCGGCGCTTCTGTCGCTTTGGCAAGCGTAACGCCAAGCGGCATAAAAATCCCCCATGTCCCCCACGAGGAGCCGATAAAATATGAGACAAACGATCCGATCACAAATACGGCGGCGGGCACGATTTCTTTTGGCAGCCACGTTCCAAACGTGGAGGAAATGTAAGCGGAAAAACCTAACTCATCAGCGATCAATGATACGGCCCAGACGAGAAGAAGCATCCCGATGGGTGCCATTAATTGATTGCCGCCGGCAAAAAAATGATAAATTAGCTCATGCAGCGATTGTTTTCGTACCATATAAAAAACGGTAGAAATCATGATCGTCACAAATAAGGCGATGAGCATCACCAACGTCGCGTCGGCTTGCGAAAATACGTCGACAAACGTTCTTGCCCCTTTTCTTTTCCCATCATACCAAAAGAAAAAGAATGTCAGCACGAGCACAAGAAAAAGCGGAAAAAATAAATGAAGTGGTTCTCCTGTCACCAGTGCCAGCTCTTTGCGCAGCCCCAGCCCGTGCAGTTCATTCGTCTTGTCTTTTTCTTTTTTTCCTCTCTTCTTTCCAATTTTTACGTTCATAAACGTGGTAAGCAGACCGACTCCTAAGGCAATAATGGCAAAAAAATTGTATGGCAGGCTTTGCAAAAACAATTGATAGGCCGATACATCGATTTTGTTTTGCTTCAGCGCCCCTGCCACGACCGATATCATAAAGCCGACAAACGCGGTCGCCGCTGGAAGAAGGACGATAATCGGCTCAGTCGACACATCGATAATATAAGCCATCCTCCTTCTGTCGATCCGGAACTTTCCAAGCACTGATTTCATCACTGGGCCAAGCAGCATAATGCGAAACATCGGCGTGAAAAAAGTAAAGGGGACGGTAAGCCAAATAAATAACAGCAGTCTCTGCTTTGAATGAAGTTTTTCTGCTATCCACTCAACAAAACCTTTCACTCCGCCAGTAATTTGCATCATCCCAATTAATGAACCAAATAAATATAAAAACGCCACCACTTTGATATGCTCGACATCACTGATCGTTTCAAGCAGCGCCAATACGGCGCGTTCCACCGCTGCAAGCACGCTTTTTTTCAAACAAAGCGCTCCGACGATCAGACCGATGACAAGACCCGGCAAAATTTCTTTCAGCCAAATCGCCAGCGGAATGATGATGAGAAACGGCAATAACGACAGCCATGTTCCTTCCATTCCATTCACCCTTTCATTGTTAAAAGGATGGCCATAATTAGAGAAATTTATGATGGTTAATTGTTGATTATTTAGAACATAGTTTTGTTAAATTAAATAAAAAAACGGGCATTTGCCCTAAATTAGACAATGCCCGTTTATTTTCGCCGCGCAAAATCGACAAAACGGAATTTATCAAGCCGGTGCCGTGACTCCGTATATTGAAACAGCGTGGCGTCATTTAAATAAACGTAGTTTTTGACCACGACGATATGGTCATAGCCGCTGATATCTAAATATTTTCGGTCTTCTTCACTCACCCGGTCGACAAACATTTCTTTTTTCGCAAAGCTGATGTGTAATTTGAGCTTTTTCTCTAAATATTCGTAAATGGAATCTGCGCATATTTCTTTTGTCAGCGTCGGCACATATTTTTTCAGAAAAAAGTCTTTGTCTAAAATAATGCGCTCCCCTTCGATTTCGCGCGAACGGACGACTTTCCATATTTCGTCTCTGCCTGCCGCCTGCAGCTGCTGCTTTAAGTACGAATCGGGTTTGATCACTTCCAGCTCATGAACAATCGTTCGCACCGGCTGTTTCATATTCTGTGCCAATTCTTTAAAGCTGACGAGCCCCGAAACAGGAAAGTCATACTTTTCGACATCTAAAACGATAGATCCTTTCCCTTTCATTTTTTGAATATAACCATGCTCGGAAAGCAGATTGAGCGCTTTGCGAATCGTCTCCCGTGACGTGTGATAGCAATCGGCTAGCTCATGTTCGGACGGCAGTTTATCATACGGCTTCCAGTGACCCTGGCGAATCTTTTCGATAAGGTCGTGATAAATCGTTAAATATTTATTTTCATGCATATCGCTCACCGACATGTATTGTATCACGATTTCGTTAGGTGATAAACTATCGATTCATACGGACGAAGCTGAATCGTGCGAAATTCGCTTGGCGAGTCGGTGTAGTTCGAAAGCAATATTTCGCTTGCATAACCATCGATCTGCACGTCATCCGGCAGGACAAACGTCGTCTCTTTTCCGTAAAAATTGTTGACAACAAGCAGCTTTTCCTTTTCGCCGTTGCGCAAATAGGCGAAAATTTGCGGATGGTCGGCAAGCAATAGCTGATAGTCTCCGGTCGTAATAATGTCATATTGTTTGCGCAGCTCAATCAAGCGCTGATAATGATAGAAAATCGACGTCGGATCTTCGAGCGCTTTTTTGACGTTAATTTGTTTATAGTTGTCGGCGACACGAATCCAAGGGGTTCCGGTCGTAAACCCGGCGTGCTCGCTGTCATCCCATTGCATTGGCGTCCGTGAATTGTCGCGTGATTTTCGTTTTAAAATTTCCAGCACTTCTTGTTCGCTTTTACCTTGCGCTTGCAATATGTGATACATGTTGAGCGACTCGACATCGCGGTAATCGTCAATGCGCTCAAATTTCGGATCGGTCATGCCGATTTCTTCGCCTTGATAAATATACGGAGTGCCTTGCATGAGGTGAATGGCGGTAGCGAGCATTTTCGCCGACTCTTTATGATACTTCCCGTCATCGCCGTAGCGCGACACAATGCGCGGTTGGTCGTGGTTGCACCAAAAGAGCGCGTTCCAGCCTCCGCCTTCGTGCATTTTGACTTGCCATTCCGATAAAATCCGTTTCAAGGCAAGAAAATCGAAATCGGCGACTGCCCATTTTTCCCCGTTCGGATAATCGACTTTTAAATGATGGAAGTTAAACGTCATATTAAGCTCATGGCGCTTTGGATTCGTATATTTAATGCAATGGTCGATCGTCGTTGACGACATTTCCCCGACTGTCATGATATCGTATTTCGAAAATACTTCGCGGTTCATTTCTTGCAGAAACTCGTGAATGCGCGGCCCATCCGTGTAAAATTTGCGTCCGTCTCCCGGCGGCACCGAGCCGTCATCATCAGGAAAACGCTGGTCTTTCGAAAGCAAATTAATGACATCCAACCGGAACCCATCGACGCCTTTTTGAAACCAAAAATGCATCATATCGTAAATGCGGCGGCGGAGTTCTTCGTTTTCCCAATTTAAATCGGCCTGCGTCACGTCATACAAATGCAAATAATACTGCCCGGTTTGTTCGTCATATTCCCACGCCGAGCCGCCAAACTTCGATTGCCAATTTGTCGGTGCGCTTCCATCCGGCTTCGGATCGCGCCAAATATAAAAGTTTCGGTACGGACTTTGTTTTGACGAACGCGCCTGCTTAAACCATTCATGTTCGGTCGACGTATGGTTGACAACCATATCCATGATCAGCTTCATGCCGCGTTTGTGCACTTCTTCGAGCAAACGGTCAAAGTCTTCCATCGTCCCGTATTCATGATGGATTTGAAAATAGTCGCTAATATCATAGCCGTTGTCACGCTGCGGTGACTTGTAGATCGGCGTCAGCCAAATGACATCGACGCCAAGCAGCTTTAAATAATCGAGTTTCTCGATGATTCCTGGCAAATCGCCGATTCCGTCGCCATTCGTATCGTTAAAGCTTTTCGGATAAATTTGATACACCACCGCTTTTTTCCACCATGGTTGTTGTTCCATTGCTTTCATCACCTCATTTAATTTATGGATAAAAACGATACCATTGGTGAAGATACACCAATGGTATGTTCGATTGGTTATTTAGAACATAGTTTCAATAAAATAGAGGCCTTCATTAGCGATTCGCTTTACGGAACTTGCTAAATACAAACGTGAGAACAAACGGTACGATGATGGCGATCGCCATGCCGATAAAGAACGGCACCCACTTTTGCGGCACGATCGATAAAAATCCTGGCAAGCCGCCGACCCCAATCGATGGCGCGATGACTTTATTTAACGTAATAAACATTCCGGCAATCGCCGCCCCCGTCATCGCTGAGATGAATGGGTAGCGGAAGCGCAAGTTCACGCCGAACATCGCTGGCTCGGTAATGCCAAGATACGCGGATACCGCCGATGTAAAGGAAAGACCTCTTAATTTTTCATCTTTAGCGACAAACATCATCGCCAATGCCGCCGAGCCTTGGGCGATGTTGGACATAACGAGGATCGGCCACAGGAACGTACCGCCCGTGTTGGCAATCAACTGCAAGTCAACCGGCAAGAATGTATGGTGCATTCCCGTCACAACAAGCGGCGCGTATAACGCTCCATACAAAAAGCCACCAATCGCTGGAACATTGTCAAAAATAGTAACAAACACGTGCGTAATCGCATTACCGATCGCAAACGTAATCGGCCCGATCGCGATAAACGCTAAAAACCCTGTAATTAACAAAGCAATCGGAGCAACCAGCAGCAACTGGAACGCATCTGGGATGCGCTTGCGCAAAAACAGCTCCAGTTTCGCCAGCACATAAGACGCGACAAGCACCGGCAGCACTTGACCTTGGTAGCCGACTTTTTGCACTTCCATACCAAACAAATTCCAAATCGGAATTTCTCCTTTTTCTTTCGCTGCTCCCCATCCCCAAGCATTTAACAAATCTGGATGGACAAGCATTAACCCGAGGACAATTCCTAACAACGGGCTGCCGCCGAATTTTGTCACGGCTGACCAGCCGATTAAGCCTGGCAGGAACACAAACGCCGTATTGGCAATCAAGTTAATGATGCTAGCAAGATCGGCCCATTCTTTATGCACTTCGACAAACGACTTGCCTTCATAGAAAATGCCCGGGCCTGTTAACACGTTGTTAATCCCCATGAGCAAACCGGCCGTCACGATCGCCGGCAAAATCGGAATAAAAATGTCGGCCAATGTTTTAATGGCGCGCTGCAGCGGATTTAAATTCGCTTCGGCGGCATCTTTAATTTCTTGCTTGGTCGCCCTGCCGATTCCCGTTATTTCGACCATTTCGTTATATACTTTATCAACCAGTCCTTGACCGATTACAACTTGAAATTGGCCGTTTGCGGAAAATGAACCTTTCACAATATCGATGTTTTCTAACGCTTCTTTATCTACCTTTCCTTCGTCTTTCAACGCGAAGCGCAGTCGCGTCACGCAATGGGTAGCGGCGACAATATTTTCTTTTCCGCCAACCGCTTCGACGATTTTTTTAACGGATTGTTCATATCCCCCCATAAAAATGCCTCCTCTTTCTTTCTCTAGCAATCAATTAAATCGCTTTCAGCAATCGTTTTCAAAAAAACTTGTATATACAAGTCACCTTCATTTTAACCTGTATATACAGGTTCGTCAACAGTTTATTTCGACATGATTATTAATTTTTCGACATGAATGTTAGTTTTTCTCTAACTTTCACTTCTTTTGTTATATTTTGTCAGCCAGCAGGAAAATAAATTGGCTAGTTGGAAAATAAATTATAGAAAAAATAGAGAGGAAAGGATGGACAAACAAAGATGAAGACATATACACTTCGTGAAGCGGCAAAGAAATTGGGGGTAGCGCCACACATACTAAAACAATGGGAAAAAGAGTTTGCCGAATGTGTGACCATCCCCCGTACCCAGCAAGGGGCGCGCATTTTTACAGAAGAGCTGCTAACGCAGTTTCGCCATATTAAAGAGTGGCTGGCTGACGGGCGTCATAAACAAGACATTATCCGCGATTTCAAACAGCAGCTGCTACAGCCAATAGAGCTGGAGTTGCCTGTCATGGAAGGAGAAATTATTGACGTTCCCCGTTCTTCACGCCACGATGCCCAATACATAGCGGAACAGTTGGCGAAGCGGATGAAAGAAGAAATCGTCGTAGCCTTGAAAAAAGAAACGACGGAAGTTTTGCAGCAGGCAATGAACGAAGTGAAATCCTATTTGAATGAGATTCAAGACCAGTCCGCTGCTACCAAACAAACCGTTTGCGATTCATTAGCGCAATATGCAAAAACATTGCAGCAGGAAACGGAAGAAATCCATGAACATCTTGAAAACGTCGTTACGTTTTTACAGGAAGAAAAAACCAAGCAGGAACAAGAGCGAAAACGCCTCGAAGAACAAATTATGGAGCGGGAAAAAGCGTTTCGCGAACTCGTCTTTTCTTTCCGCCAAGCGGCGGCTGGCGCCAGCGCGAAACGTTCAAATAAATGGTGGAAATTTTGGTAAAACAAACAACTCGGCCTATGGAGCCGAGTTGTTTGTTTATCTTGTCGTTGAAACCTTATTCTATCGCCTCTTTACCTAACATGTTAGGCGGCTGTTTCCACATATCGACCACCGCTCCCGCTTCATCGACGTCAACGACAAAAGAGCCGTTGCTGTAGCGGTCGGCGCTGCGCAGCGCTGCAACCGAAATGGTCTCAACCGTCCCCGTTTCCGTGCGAATGAGCAGCGTCTCGTCACCGCCCTCCGTTAACACGGAAGCAACGATCCGATGCGGGTTTGTCTTTAACTCCCGGAGCATAACGACGCCGCGTTTAGCGCGCGATGTTTTTTCAAATTCGCTAAGCGGCATTTTTTTCACAGCCCCGCGCTGGGTCGCGATCACTAAATACCGCTCCTCTTCGCCCGCGACTGGATGCGCGGAAACGACGTAATCTCCTTCTTTTAAATTAATTCCTTTCACCCCGGCGGCACGCACGCCAACGGAGCTGATTTCTGCTTCGTCAAACCATAATCCGTATCCTTGATTCGTCACAAGCAATAAGCTTTGCTGGCCATCGGTGCTATATACGTGTATCACTTCATCGTCTTCTTTAAGATTCATCGCCACGAGCGGCCGCGTATAGCGCTGCACTTTGTATTGCGCAAGCTCGGTTCGTTTAACCATGCCTTGTTTCGTGACAAACACAAGGCTTAACGCTTCAGCAAACTGTTTCACCGGCACGGCGGCGATAATGTCATCATCGCGTTCAAGCGGAATGAGATTAGAAATATGCTGGCCGACGTCCTTCCAGCGGATATCCGGCAGCTCATAAACCGGACAATACAGATAATTGCCGCGGCGGGTAAACAGCAATAATACGTCGGTTGTATTCATTTCCAACTGGGCAAGAAGCCGGTCGGATTCTTTCATGCCGAAATCTTGGCCGTTCGACGCGCTGTACGAACGATAGCTCGTTCGTTTCACATATCCTTCTTTTGTGACGGTGACAATCACGTCTTCTGCTGGAATCATCACTTCTAAGTTGATTTTAATTTCTTCAATTTCCTCTTCAATTTTCGTTCTCCGCTCATCGGCATATTGCTTTTTCATCGCTTTTAACTCTTTTTTAATGACGGAAAGCAGCTTTTTTTCCTCGCTTAAAATCGCGGTCAGTTCCTGAATCGTCTTTTCTAGCTCTTCGGCTTCCTGCTTCAGCGCGGTAATGTCGGTGTTCGTTAAGCGGTATAGCTGCAGCGATACAATCGCTTCCGCCTGCGCTTCGGTAAACTCATACTTGGCGATTAAATTATCTTTGGCGTCGCGCTTATCGCGGGAAGCGCGGATCGTTGCGATCACTTCATCCAAAATGGATAAAGCTTTCATCAGTCCTGCGACGATGTGCTGGCGCTCGTGCGCTTTTTTCAGCTCATATTGCGAGCGGTTCGTTACCACTTCCTTGCGGTGCTCAATGTAGGCATCAAGCAGTTCTGGAAGGCTTAACAGCTTCGGCCGACGCTGATGAATCGCCACCATATTAAAGTTGTACGGCACTTGCAAATCGGTGTTTTTATATAAATAGTTTAATATGCCTTCCGCATCGGCGTCTTTTTTCAACTCGATCACGATGCGCAGCCCGGTGCGGTCCGTTTCGTCGCGGACGTCGGCAATGCCGTCGAGCTTTTTGTCAAAGCGAAGCTCATCGATTTTTTTGACGAGGTTCGCTTTATTGACTTCGTACGGAAGCTCCGTAATAATAATTTGCTTTTTCCCGCCTTTTCCTTGTTCAATCGCCGCTTTGCCGCGGATGATGATTTTCCCTTTTCCGGTTTCATACGCTTTTTTAATGCCATCTTTTCCTTGAATAATGCCGCCGGTTGGAAAATCGGGACCGTGAAGCACGGTCATCAGCTCATCGACCGTGCAAGCAGGCTTATCAATCCGCATCAATACAGCGTCAATGACTTCCCCTAAAGGATGCGGCGGGATTTCGGTCGCATATCCGGCTGAGATGCCGGTTGAACCGTTCACTAATAAATTCGGAAACATCGCGGGCAGCACAACCGGTTCTTTCGTCGTATCGTCAAAGTTCGGCACAAATTCGACCGTCTGTTTGTCAATATCGCGAAGCAATTCAGCAGCGATCGCCGACAGGCGCGCTTCTGTATAGCGCATCGCCGCCGGCGGGTCGCCGTCAATGCTGCCGTTATTGCCATGCATTTCAATCAAGACGTTGCGCAGCTTCCAATCCTGACTCATCCGCACCATCGCTTCATAGACGGACGAATCGCCGTGCGGATGAAAATTTCCGATTACGTTACCGACCGTTTTCGCCGCTTTGCGAAACGGCTTATCAGCTGTGTTTCCATCGATATACATCGCATATAAAATGCGGCGCTGCACCGGCTTTAGCCCGTCACGGACATCAGGGAGCGCCCGTTCTTGAATAATGTATTTGCTGTAGCGGCCGAAGCGGTCGCCAAGCACGTCCTCCAGCGGTAAGTCTAGCAGCCTTTCTGCCATCAGTTATCCCCTCCTGCGACAAATACGTGCTCATGATCTAAAATGTTTGGATCATCTTCTAATCCGAACGCAACATTCGCTTCAATCCATTTGCGGCGCGGCTCTACCTTATCGCCCATCAACGTGGTGACGCGGCGCTCCGCCCGGGCTGCATCTTCAATGCGCACGCGAATGAGGGTGCGCGTCTGTGGGTTCATCGTCGTTTCCCACAATTGATCGGCGTTCATTTCGCCAAGCCCTTTATAGCGCTGCACTGTATAGCCTTTGCCGAATTTCCTCGTGATTTCTTTTAGCTGCGCATCGGTCCATGCGTACTCAACGATTTCTTTTTTGCCGCTGCCTTTGCTTACTTTATAGAGCGGCGGAAGAGCGATATACACTTTTCCTGCTTCAATGAGCGGCCGCATATAGCGATAGAAAAACGTCAGCAGCAGCACTTGAATATGGGCGCCGTCCGTGTCCGCGTCCGTCATGATGATGATTTTGTCATAGTTAATGTCCTCAAGCGAAAAGTCCGGCCCGACTCCCCCGCCGATCGCGTGGATAATCGTGCTGATTTCTTCATTTTTTAAAATATCAGCGAGCTTCGCTTTTTCCGTGTTAATTACTTTTCCGCGCAGCGGCAACACCGCTTGGAAGCGGCGGTCACGCCCTTGTTTCGCCGAGCCGCCCGCCGAATCGCCTTCGACCAAATATAATTCGTTTTTCTTCGGATTGCGCGATTGCGCCGGCGTTAATTTTCCGCTTAGCACCGTCTCTTTCCCTTTTCGCTTTTTTCCGTTTCGCGCTTCCTCACGCGCTTTGCGGGCCGCTTCGCGCGCCTGGTATGCCCGGATCGCCTTTTTAATCAGCATCGCGCTAATGTCCGGGTTTTCCTGCAAAAAGTACGTTAAATGCTCGGATACGACCGCATCGACGGCGGAGCGGGCTTCGCTCGTCCCCAGTTTTCCTTTTGTCTGCCCTTCAAACTGCAGCAGGTGTTCCGGGATTCTCACCGAGACGATTGCCGCTAATCCTTCGCGAATATCTGATCCTTCCAAGTTTTTATCTTTTTCTTTTAACAGCCCTGTCTTGCGCGCATATTCGTTAAAGACGCGCGTCATCGCCGTCTTGGCGCCCGCTTCATGCGTGCCGCCGTCTTTCGTGCGCACGTTGTTGACAAACGACAGCACGTTTTCCGAATAGCCGTCGTTAAACTGAAAGGCAAATTCAACTTCAATCCCGTTTTGTTCCCCAGCAAAATAGACGACTGGATGAAGCACATCTTTATCTTCGTTTAAATAGGCGACAAACGCTTCAATCCCATTTTCATAATGGAATACATCGCGCATCCCGGTCCGTTCATCGACGAGCTCGATTTTCAGCCCTTTTAGCAAAAACGCCGATTCGCGCAGACGCTCGCTTAACGTCTCATAATTAAACGTCGTCGTGCTGAAAATCGCAGGATCTGGCTTAAATTGAATGATCGTCCCCGTTTTGTTCGTCGTTCCGATTTTTTCAAGCGTCGTCACCGGCTTTCCGCCATTCTCAAAACGCTGCTGGTAAATAAAACCATCTCGGTGGATCGTCACCACGAGCCATTCCGATAAGGCGTTGACGACCGATGCGCCGACCCCGTGCAAGCCGCCGCTCGTTTTATAGCCGCCTTGCCCGAACTTGCCGCCGGCGTGAAGCACCGTTAAAATCACTTCCGGCGTCGGCTTGCCGAGCTTATGCATCCCTGTCGGCATGCCGCGCCCTTCATCAAGCACGGTAACGCTATTATCTTTATGTATTTTGACAAGAATATAGTTTCCGTACCCTGCCAACGCTTCGTCGACCGAGTTGTCGACAATTTCATAGACGAGATGATGCAGGCCGCGGCTGTCGGTGCTGCCGATATACATCCCCGGCCGCTTGCGCACCGCCTCAAGTCCTTCTAACACTTGAATCGCATCATCGTTGTATTCGTATACCGATTGTTTTGCCACAAGCATACCCCTTTCAACCAAAACAAGAACATTTGTTTCTGTTTTATTGTAACATAAAATTCGCCAGCGTCTACGCTTATTTTACCGATTCCGACAAAATTCCCTTTAAAAATGGAAATGACCATCTTAAAGATGGTCGATTCCGTTTACTGTTGTTTCGTCAGCGCGTGTTCGACTTTAATGCAGCGGTCCATCACAACCGTATAGCCTTTTTCTTTTAAAAATTCATAGGCTTCTTCATTGACGACGCCAAGCTGCGCCCAAAAGACGTCGGCGTCAATCTGGACAAATTCGCGGGCGATTTCCGGCAAATGTTCGGAACGGCGGAAGACGTTGACGATGTCAACATGCCCTTCAATATCGGTCAACTTTTTAACAGCTGGAATTCCTTCCCACTGTTCAATCATCGGATTGACCGGAATAATTTCATAACCCGCGTCTTTCATTGCTTTCGCAACCATGTACGACGTCCGTTCCGGGTTGTCGGATAATCCGACGACGGCGATGCGTTTTGCCTTCCGCAAAATTTCTCCGATTTCTTCTCTGCTTGGATTGGTAATTGGCATAAGCACTCTCTCCTTCGCTTTGTCTTTGCCGTACTATTTCTCCACAAATATTCAGAATCCTGCTTTACGCCATGAAAACATTTACAAACGTCATTCGAATAATTGTTCCATCACCGCTTCGATATCGGTTGTCGGCTGCCGGCAGGCGAAATTTTCGCATACGTACACGGTCGTTTCCTCCCCGAGCGGTTCATACTCGGCCGCAAATGGAGCGATGTGCGCAACATCAGCCGGGTGTTCCGCCGCTAACAGAAACACGTTTGGCGCCAACAAGTGCTGCCACTTTTGAATAAACTGCTCCCGCTTTTCGTCGCCTTGTTTGCCGAACAGCACGACCTCGACCGTCGGCGTTTCGAGCAACAACAATCCTTGCAAGAAAAACGTATGCCCGCTTTCGTACGCTTCGACTGGACGCTTAAACACTTGATACATTTTCTCCGCTTTTTCTAACAGCGTCAAGTCTCCCGTCAGCCGCCCAAGACGGATGAGCTGTACCGCCGCGACGCTGTTTCCCGACGGCAGCGCGCCGTCGTAAATTTCCTTTTCGCGGACAATCAACTCTTCCGCGTCCTTTCCTGTCGTAAAAAAGCCGCCATGCTCGTTATCCCAAAACAGATCGAGCGCTTGTTTCATATATATTTTCGCTGTTTGCAAATAGGACAAATTGAATGTAGCCTCATACATTTCGATATACGCCCAGACAAGGTAGGCATAGTCGTCGATAATGCCAAGATGCTTCGCTTCCCCATCGCGGTAGCGCACCATTAATCTTCCGTCTTTCACCAAATTCGCTTCGAGAAAGGATAGGGCGCGCTCTGCCATGTCCAAATAATCGCGGCGTTCATACACTTTTGCCGCTTTCGCCAGCGCGGCAATCATTAACGCGTTCCAAGCCGTTAATATTTTATCATCCACATGCGGATAGACGCGCGACGAACGCGCGGTAAACAGCTTTTCTCTTGCCTGTTCGAGTTTTTCTTGCAGCTCTTCTTCCGTCATGCCGTATCGCTGGGCGATGCGGTCGATTTGCGTATAAATGAGATTCGGCACGTTTTTTCCTTCGAAGTTTCCTTCTTCTGTAATATCATACACCTTGCAATACAATTCGCCAAGCTCGGCGCCGAGCACATCGATCACTTCCGCGGGCGTCCAGACGTAATATTTTCCTTCCACCCCTTCCGAATCAGCGTCGATCGCCGAGTAGAAAGCGCCGTCTTTCGCCATCATTTCCCGTTTGACAAACTCGATAATTTGTTCGGCAATTTCTTTATAGCGTTCGTTTTTCGTCCGTTGGTACGTTTCCGTATAAGCAATAACCAACAACGCGTTATCATACAGCATTTTCTCAAAGTGCGGCACAAGCCACATCGCATCGGTCGAATAGCGGGCGAAGCCGTAGCCGATATGATCGTAAATACCGCCGTTGGCCATGCCGTTTAACGTTTTTTCGACCATCAACAGTGCGCGGTCATCCCGCTTCCACTGAGCATAGCGGAGCAAAAACGTAAGCATATGCGGGATCGGAAATTTCGGAGCGCCGCCAAAACCCCCATACACCGTATCAAAGCTACCGGCAAGCTGGCGGTACGCCTTTTCCACCGCTTCGAGAGACAACCGCTCCGTGCCCGCCGTGCGGACCGACTGCCGGAGCGCTTCGGTGATTTGTTCGGCCGCCTGCTCGATTTCGCTTGGATTTTCCTGATATTTGTGATACAGCTTCGTCAATACGTCGATAAACCCCGGCTGACCGTAGCGGCTCCGCTTCGGAAAATACGTCCCCGCATAAAACGGCTTCCCTTCTGGCGTCAAAAACACGCTGAGCGGCCAGCCGCCATGCCCCGTCAGCATCTGGCAGACGCGCATATACACGGAATCAATATCCGGCCGTTCCTCGCGGTCGACTTTAATCGCTATGTATTTTTCGTTTAAGATCGCCGCGACTTCCTCATCTTCAAAGCTTTCATGGGCCATTACGTGGCACCAATGGCACGTTGAGTAGCCAATCGACAAAAAAATCGGCTTGTTTTCCTTTTTTGCTTTCGCAAACGCCTCCTCCCCCCACGGATGCCAATCGACGGGATTATAGGCGTGCTGCAGCAAATACGGTGATTTTTCATGAATAAGTCGGTTTGGTTTTTGGTTTGTCTCCATCTCTCACACCTTCCTTTTTTCCATATTACCGTAAAAAGAAAAAAACACCAACTTTCTTTAGTTAGTCATTCAATTTCAAAAGTAACAGTGCCCCATTCTCTGCTTGACGAACAAATTCCATTACAATCATTACCATGTATACAAAAGAGATAAACTTAGCCATAAAAAAATCCTCTCCAAAGTAGGCACCTAAAAACGCTCTATCCATGTTCTCTTCTTTGTTGGTTTTTAAACAACATTTTTGCAAATTAAACAACTTCTTTATAACTCAATAATATCTACAATTAAAATCATCCAAACACCTGTGCAGCGATTCCATATAATGTCCTATTTCGTTGAGGTAATTGCTTTGAATTCATGATCATAATTGGAGGTTGGCTTAACTTTTATAAAAAACCGTGTTGCTCTAAAAAATAACATAAATTCTTCATGTCATGATGGAACATCAATTCTTAACCTTCCTTGATGATTGCGAGCCAATTCATCTACCAACAAAGAAGCTATTTCGAAATTAGGAGCGGATTGACCCCCTAAATTTGGACACATCCTATCTTATTTTAGGTTATTCTCAAAATTTCTCGTTTTTTCTTGGCAAGAAGACAAAATCCTCTTGCCTTATACGCGAACTTCTTTGATGATTAACGATTCCGTTTGCGCTTTTTTGTAAAATTCATGCGGTGGAAGATCGAGAATACTCGAATGAATCCTTCGCTCGTTATAAAATTTCATGTACTCCATCACGGCTTGATAAGCTTCTTCATAGCTGTCCAACGCCATTCTTCCTAGCCATTCCTCCTCCAGTAAACGATGAAACGCTTCAATATGCGCATTCATATTCGGCGTCCGTGGTGGAATCCGTTCATGTTCGATTCCAAATCGCTCACAGGCAGCTTCAAAGGCATGAGAAATAAATTGCGGGCCGTTGTCTGTCCGAATCACAGGTTTATTTGCCTGTTCAAATTGCTGACGCTTGAATAACGCTCTTTGAAGCGTCTTTACGGCATCGCTTCCTGAACAACTCAACCCAATATGGTAATCAATCACCGAACGGTCATACACATCGATGAGCGACAAAACCAAGAAAAAGCGTTCTTCTCCTTCGATATATCCATATTTCACATCCATTTCCCATAACTGATTTGAGCTTGTAATGATGCGATTCCGAGCGAGTTTCTTCGGATATGGAATCCGTTTCTCTCGCTGCGGACGCAGTAAGTCCATCGCTTTACACAATCGATATACTTTTTCTTACTGATCACAAGCTGATGGTCTCTTCTTAACTGAATGGTCAGCTTGCGATATCCGTAGGCAAATCCTTCTCCCATCACAAGCTCAGAGAGCCATTCTTGGATTTGTTCGTCTGGCACTTTTTCGCCAGTTGCCGTTAGAGAGTAGCCGGGTGTTGGACGTCCCCCACCTACTGTTTTCTTCTCGACTTTTCCGTTCTGTTGATAATAGTAGGTTGAGCGATTGATTTCTAGAATCTCCAATACTTTTGTAATCGGATATCCTTTCTTGATCCACTGCTCGGCTACTTCCAATTTTTCAGTAAGTGAGGGTTCTTCTTTTTTATCAAATCACGCAAAATCGCGATTTCTAAATCTTTTTCCCCTAATAGCTTCTTGAGCTGCTCGTTTTCTTCCTCCAGCCGTTTGATTTCAGCTGAAGAGGGAGAGGAAACCATTTCTTGTCCTAGTTTTCCTTCTTCATATGCCTTCACCCATCTTTGCACAAGATTCGGGCTAAGCTCGTATCTTCTAGCTACCAATGCTTTATTTCCAACTTCTAATGCTTCTTTCACCACTTGTAGCTTAAATTCCTTCGAATGTTTTCTTCGTTTCATGTACATCAAAAGCCCCCTTCATTTGGTCACTTCGATTATAAAAAACACCTTATCGAGTGTCCAAATTCATTAGGGGGCTAATGAGAAAGCATCTCGAAGGGTGCTTAAAATTGTGTTTGCTCTTTCTATATCTATAGGGCTTACTCTAGATCATCATAGGTTTATTTAACGCATTCTAATAGAAAATTAGCTACTCCGGCCTATTAACAGCCTATTAAAAACAAAAAATGTGTTCTCATACTAAGACAATCCCCCTTTCATATTCATAGAAAGTACATACTATATACCAACAACTGTAAAGGAGGAATATTATGATGAGCTATGGCTCTAAAGAGTTATACGAAAAAATACGCGATTTAGAGGTGAAAATTGAAGATCTTCTGGTGCAGCTTCAAAAGCAAAAACAAATTCAACTTCAGTATCAAGATCAAAAACAAGACCAAGACCAAGACCAAAGACAAGGACAAGCTCAAGTAGACACAGATACTGTTCATTTAGAAGGTGTCGGAAATTCAACTGTAACTATCTATAATGACAACAACTTTTTCTTTATCTTCATTGTCATCTTTATCGTGATTATAGTTGGTAAGGATGATAAAGGCGCTTCAAGTCATAATGTTGCTGACGTGTTAACACAAGCGTTAGCTGCGCTTCGAGAACTAAAAAAATAACCGCTAATCCTAATTGATGCACCTATTAGAGGGTTAAAGGTTAAAGAGATTTAAAAAATTGAATATAGAGACTAAATGACAAACCTCACTTTGTTTCAGAGTGAGGTTTGTCATTCAACATAATAACTTGCGGTGATTGTGATGTTAGTCTAAAAATTGGACACGGAGAACAGGGAGACTATAATAAACTTAATTACAATAAGTTCGAGGTGTCCAATCATGAGAAAAAGAACATTTGATAAGGAATACAAGATTCAGGCTGTTGAATGATGCTTGGAGGGGGATAAGTCCATCGCCCAAGTGGCAAAAGAGTTGGGGGTGGCTTACAACACTCTTCACCGTTGGATCAAATAATACAAAGAAAGCAATAAGTTGGTATATCGATACACGAATGATCAAAGAGTTAGTCATTAAAGCCTTACAACGAGCGTTAAACAACGAGAAACCAACAGGGAGAGTCCTCCATCACTCGGATCGCGGGAGCCAATATGCTTCGAATGACTATCAGCAGCTCTTATAGGAACATCACTTTCAAGTGAGCATGTCGAGACGTGGGAACTGTTACGATAACGCTTGTATCGAGTCGTTCCATAGCCTAATCAAGAAAGAATGCATCTATCCGAATCATTTCTGTACGCGGAAAGAAGCGAAACAAGCGATTTTCGAGTACATTGAATGCTTCTACAAACGCAAAAGAAGTCATTCCGCCCTTGGCTATGTATCGCCATGTGAATTGGAAGAAGTATGCTACGCTAATCAGAGAAAAGCAGCTGCATAAGCAAGAGTTTTTCTCTCTGTTTAACGTGTCCGTTTTCTTGACATAACACCAGTGTTCAACTATCCTATCTCGTAGCTATCCATGCATTGCTTCGTGGCACCAGAGATAAGGCAGAAAAATTAGGTTCATATCTTTATAAACCGCTTATTTTCAGGGGAGCCTTAAAAATATAAATGATGGGGAATTCACTGTTATCGCACTCATCCCCTGGCTGTTACTCCACCATCAATAACCATTATATGCCCGGTTATGTATGAAGCCTCATCAGAGCACAACCAAATTGCAGCGTTCGCAATATCGTTCGGGTCTCCGATTCGCCCTTGCGGAATTCGAGACTCGTAGTGACTTTCTCCAATCCCTGTTTCAATGAACATTTTTTCCAGCATTGGAGTTCGAATTGCACCTGGACAAATGGCATTGATACGTATATTTGATTTGGCGTATTCCAGCGCAGCAGCTTTAGTTAGACTGATTACCCCAGATTTGCTTGCGGAATAAACGGCAGCATTGGGAGTACCAACCAAACCATTGATTGATGAAATATTCACAATCACCCCACAACCTTGCGTCACCATTTGTTGAAGTTGATATTTCATACAGAGCCATACACCTTTGAGGTTAACTGCAATAATGGAGTCAAAGTCATTCTCTGAAACATCTGCAATAGGTGCTAATGGTCCTCCTATTCCTGCTGCGTTGCAAGCAAAGTCCAAATGCCCGAAGCGACTCACTACGCTTTGGATCATCTGTCTAACTTGTTCATCTGAACTCACATCCACTTGAAGTGAAAAGGCTTCACCGCCCATATGACGAATCATCTCTTGAGTCTCTGTAATTGTCTTTCGTGTTCGTCCAGCCACAACGACTTTTGCTCCTCGTTGTGCAAAACGTAAAGCAATCGCTCTACCAATTCCCGACCCCCCACCTGTAACTAAAGCAACCTTATCGGCGAATGACTGCATTTAGTTCTCTCCTTTCACACCATTTTTTAAATTTATTATAAATTCCTACTTTTAGAAAAACAATTTTAATCCTTCTTCTCAACTATCCTGCTGGTAGCCACCCAAGCATCGCTTCGCGGCACCACAGATGATGAAAGTTCATTCGTTCTTCCATGGGAAACAACCATGCCGCATAAATACGGCACCATCAGAAAAATGAAAATTTCGAGCCAACGGAACCAATAGAGGTAATTATCAAGGTATTTAGTTGCCACACCTTGAAATCGTCTCATCCAGGTTTTTAAACGGCTATGAAAATTATTAACATTTTGAATATGATAGATGCCCTTTTTTACTCGTTCCTTTTGGCGTTCGTTGATGGGTTCGTAATAGCGCGAATAGGAAACTAATTCATCACTGGATTATCAATATAAACACACTAAAATTAACAAACAAAAAAAACGCTAGGATGATAAAAACCCTAGCATTTTTGTATCTTTATTTTTCTTTGTCCTTATAGCACTAACGCCACCCGTTAGCCACCCATGCATCACTTCGTGGCACCACAGATGATGGAAGAAATTTTATTCTTCCATGGGAGTTGAAGTAACATTATCTATTCATATTAAGTATTTTCAATGTTTTAATTTTTTTTAGTTTTATCCAACGGGTATCAATAATGTCCTCAGTTATTTTTTCAGGATCTTTATTAAATTCTGGTTGCTTAGTTACTAATATCTCGTAATCATTAAAATCAATGTAAATTAGGTTCGTTAGTTCTTCCCCACTCTTTAGTTCAACTGAAATAATCTGTCCCTTCTTCAAATTCTTTAAAATTGGATACTTTTTTAAAAGCTGCTGTTTTTGGAAATGATTAATTCTTTTGTTGATGAGAGTTTCCACTATTAGTAATAAGATTGCACAAATTACTAAGAACCACCAACCAAAACCTTTCCAGTATGTTGTTGCTATAAATGAGATAAAAGCATATATTCCTAATTTTATTAACCAAAAAATAAACTTCATAATAACCCTCTTCAAAAAAATTTCTTATAAAAAATTTTTCCCGACTTACCAAGTTTTATTAAACTAACCTGCACCCTTAGCCAACGATGAAGCGAATTTCACCACAACTGATGGAAGTTAATTCGTTCATGCATGGGAGTGAAACAAAAACTAAATCTCTTCTTGATATATGTTTAGTTGTAATGGTGTCGATTTTAAAGGTATTTGGAATTCCTTTAAATTTTCTACATGTGCAAAAAAATCCTCCATGTCGCCATCAGTATCAAAATACCATTCTGATACTTCCAATTTTTTTAGTTCATCGGTTGGCTTAAATACAAATTCACAATGAAGTTGTTCTGTACGAGAATACTCCACATCTTCATAAACGGTAAATTGCCTAACGAAATCGAAATAGAATAGTTCTTCTCCTGTAAAATCATATATTCCACATTGAAAAAGCAGAACCACTTCATCTTCACCTTCTACTGGTTCTCTGCAAAAAGACTTAAATATTTCCCAAACTTCCACTACATCATTAATCTTGCCACCTATTTTATCCTTGAGATAACTTTCAGCATCACTTACTTTTATCATTACTTCAACTCCCCTTATACCAATACTTATATAATTATTCTGCCCCTTTATTTGAATAAGAAAAGGCTGTCGCAACTGTCTTACTTTCTTAAACTCAAGCGCCTGTTAGTTGAAATATGCTGACTATATTCCTTATTAAACTAGTTTGTCCTCTTTAGTTTAACAAATCCCCTCTTTTCCTGTGTACTGCTCAAATTTTTCCTTTTTCCGCTCCCGTTTTTATCTGCTAAAATCACATACATTCACCGAAATAAAAAAGACCACCTAAAAAAGTAACGTGTTCTCTTGATGGGGACAAAACAGTAAAATCGCAGACCATTTCGCGTTAGTGAAATGGTCTATTTTTATTGATATAAAGCTTTTTATAAAGATTTCTCATCAAAAATTGACCCCAGCACAGCGCTTGGGGATAACGGACAAGGTTTTTAAAATTGAAGATATTTTGTATTTAAGATGATTTTTTTAAAAGGTGGAAATATTTTGATAAAATACGGGCATAAGTTGAATTAAAAGGGGGATACAAATATGAAACGATTTATTAAGCTTTTGGGTTTAATATCACTTTTTGCTCTTTTAACAGCTTGCTCGTCTAAACCATCTTTAGAACTTGTACATTCAAAAGTAGATATTGTTAAAGATAAAAGCATTGTTGGTTCTATTATAATTACAGAAGGTGATAAAAAAGGTCAAGAACTTATTCCAACAGCGTTATACTATGAGTTTAAAATTAAAAATAACGGAAATCGAAAAATCGGAGGAACTGATGATAAAGCTTTACAAGTAAAATTTGTCCCTAATAAAAAATTAGTTGCTACATCCAAAGAAACAGTTGGCTTTAATATTTTTAATCCTTCTTCATATGATGAAACTGGTTTGGGCTACGGAGCTAACTTTGTTGGGGAAATCCAACCTGATAAAATTGGAAAATTCACTCTAACATTTGAATTAGGTGTAAGCGAAGAAAATCCCCAAGTTCCAATACGAGTTCCAGCGAAAGATAAATTGGAAAAACTAAAGGAGAATGCTTTAGATGGTTCATTGATTGTAACATCGAATGGAAAGGAAATTGCTCAATTTGACTTAAAGAAGTAAAAGAAAAATTATAAAGTTAACCTTTAGCCAATCGATTGGTTTATATATACCATATTTTTCCGAAGAAAAAATTTAAATAATAGATTACTTCCTATTTTGAATAAAGATATAATGATTTACGAAGAAGCAAGCATCTAGCTCAAAATGATTGAGCTGGCTCTGCGCGTTGGACTTCTTCATCCTTGGTGGTCAAGGACTTATTGTCCTAGGGTTCGACTCCCTACAACAAAGATCTGTTCTCAAAGGGCAAGAAAGTAAGCCAATGACCCTGTAGGTTAGGACCTCCGTCATTGGGTTACTGCCCTTTGAGACAGAATATCCATTTTCAAAAGGAGCTGTGGTATGATTCAAAATGTATTTTTATCATTAATTATTATTGCTATGTTGCTTTTGATAGCATCGTTCCTTCGAAAAGTTTTTGTTAAGACCACCATTTATGAATATGAACGGGGAGTAAAATACTATAAAGGAGTATTTAAAGAGATTTTAAATCCAGGACAATATTGGACCATTGGCCTTACTACATCTGTAGAAGTAGTGGATATTCGTCCTACCGTATTGACGATACCTTCCCAAGAAGTGCTTACACAAGATAATATCCCGATAAAAATTAGTCTGGTTTCCGAGTATGAAATTATTGATCCTTATATTGCAGTGACCAAAGTAAATAATTATCACGAAAGCTTATATTCCATCCCGCAACTAACTATTCGGCAAATTGTCGGTTCAATGAAACTGGATGAACTTTTGGAAAAACGAAATACTATCGGAGAAAATTTACTGGAATTAAGCCATTCTAAAGTTGGAGAATTAGGTTTACACCTTCGATCGGTGAATATTAAAGACCTTATACTTCCACCGGATTTGAAGAAAGCTTACATTCAGGTAATAAAAGCACAAAAAGAAGGATTATCTGTTATGGAGAAAGCCAGAGGTGAAACGGCTGCATTACGCAACCTTGCCAATGCAGCAAAGATGCTGGAAGACAACCCAATGCTTTTACAACTTAGATTATTGCAGTCAGTTGGAGAATCATCGGGTAATACTTTGGTGATTGGTACATCCAATATACCTGTCCCTACAAATGCAAAAAAAGAAAAAAGTGCTACGAATAAAAAAGAGTAGAGATCAACAAAACATAAAGAATAATTATGTCCAAGGTTGGGTAAGTAATAAAAAGAGGGGCTATTCTAATGATTTTTTGGAAAATTTATCTATGGATTATGGTTGTGCTCCTTGTAATTGCCTATGTAAAGATTGGTTTCAGGAATATTTTTAATTTCATTGACCTTATAATTAGTTCTATATCTTGGCTAGGATTATTCTGTTTTGCCTATCAAATTAAACTTTTTACTCCTATATTTTGGAAAGATGTTCTTTTAGCCATAGTTATTTGGGATATTTACTATAATATTTGGGTTTTACCTAAAAGCGAGGAGTTTAACAAGGCAGAGTTAGTGGCTAGTCTAATTATGCTACTCCCTCTTTACTATGGATTATATTTATACGCGTTTAAATTTTTGGAGTAGAAACAGGTAGAATCCACAATGGAATTTAACAGAGCCAACTTTAAAAAAAGCTTGAGGAAAATCTGTCCTCAAGCTTTAAATTTTAACGTCACTATTCCACTAACGTCACCTGTTTGTATATCCAAGCTGAAGACGAATATCGAGATCAACATCTTTAATTTTAACTTCTTGAACACAAGAGCCAATAATCCATTTTAGAGGTATATTGTAAGGCGAACGGTCACTGTCTGTTACAATTATTAAGATGAAACCATACATAAGTGTGCATGAAATGTCGGAAGTCTTTTTTCGACTTCTGCTATTCTATTGATAAAGAAAGGAGGGAAACGAAATGGATTTTCTTAACAATATGAATGAAGCAATAAAGTATATTGAAGAAAATCTTACAAACGATATAGATTTTAAAGAGGTGGCAAGGCGGGCATTTTGCTCAGAATATCATTTTAGAAGGATGTTTTCCTTTCTTACGGGCATTACGCTATCGGAATACATCCGCCGCAGACGCCTTACTCTTGCAGCATTTGAGCTTAAAAATAGCAACGTAAAGGTCATTGACATTGCGATGAAATACGGGTACAACTCACCAGATTCTTTTGCAAGAGCTTTTCAAAACTTACATGGTATAACACCGTCAGAAGCCAGAAATAATGGCCATTCACTTAAAGCCTATCCACGAATGACCTTCCATTTATCCATTAAAGGAGGAAATGAAATGAACTATCGGATTGTAGAAAAAGAGGCATTTCGCATTGTTGGTATTAAGAAAAGAGTTCCTATCATTTTCAAAGGAGTTAATCCGGAAATTGCCTCTATGTGGAAAAGCTTAGATGATGAAAAGATCAATAAACTTAAAAAACTTTCTAATGTCGAGCCTTTAGGGCTGATTCAAGCATCCACGAACTTTTCTGAAGGTAGAATGGAGGAAAAAGGAGAGCTTGATCACTATATTGGCGTGGCAACAATGAAGGAGTGCCCAGATGAACTAACACAACTGGAAGTTCCTGCCTCAACATGGGCTGTATTCGAAGCAATCGGACCATTTCCTGATACACTACAAGATGTATGGGGACGCATTTATTCCGAATGGTTTCCAACCTCAAACTATGAACAAACAGAAGGTCCAGAAATCCTGTGGAATGAGGATAAAGATGTAACCTCACCAACATTTAAAAGTGAAATATGGATTCCGGTAAAAGAGAAATTATAATAAAGTTTTAAAAACAGAAATTTTAAAATCCTTTCTTTAAAATGCAATATAATGGTTTTTATGTTGCATTCGCCAATATCGTACAAAACGAGCAAAACCCCTTGATATTCAAGGGGTTTTACCTTTTTCGCGGCTTCGGAAGGAATTTGAATGCAACATTATGGAATGAAATTGTTAAGTGGCATGGAATATATCGGAGTGATCATCGTGAAACAAAATGATATTTCTACCTTGTAGGAGGAGCGATCTTCGGTTTTCTCTAAGATTGGTTAATTCGTGTAGGGAGGAAAGTCTAATGAAACTTGGTTATGTTGAACGATATAAGCTCATGTTGTTACCAGATGAACATAAGAAGTACACGAAAGTAGATTTTACTTTAAGTATAGGCTATTTTCTGTATTTGATGATTACTCTGTTCTTTATTGTTTGGTCGCCGTTTTTTCCTAATGTAGCTATGTGGCCGCCATTAAAGAAAATACTTTTTGGATTATTTGTGGGTATAATCGAGTTGGCCCCTTTAATGTTTATTTTAAAATATCGAAAACAATCTAGCCGATCTATTGGTTTTCATAAAGAAAAACTTATGCTCTCTTTAATAGTTGGTTTAATATTTGTTATTCCGGAACTTATCATATTTAAGATAGACGTATCCTTACTTCACTCAATTAGTATACAGGATTTCGTTATCAAGTTTTTTATTACTTTTTTTGTATCGCATTGGTAGAAGAGATTATATTCCGGGGGTACTTACAATCAAGAATCCAAGGAGTGATTACCTCAAAGTGGTTAAGCGTGATTGTGGTGGGATTGTTATTTTATGCCGAACATATTCCTGTTGAATATTTTTATTCAAGACAAGAATTTTTGCCGTTTATTAAGCATCACCTTTCTATTCGTTTACCCAATTTATGTCTCTCGCATTTTTATTTTTTGTTTATCTACAGACTGACAGGTAATATTTTTGCATCAACAATGACACATGCATACTCGATGTAATATATTCAATAATCTATGGTGCTGGTTAAACTCTATTGTTCCACTCGCACAAAAGCAACCAAATCAAAACAGGTCCTTTTTCTAAATGATTCGTTCAGAGGCTGTATGTTTTAGCTTTCAATGCTTCCCAAGCAAACTCCCTATTTATTAAAAATAGATGATTGACAGGGGACAAGTACATAATCGCGTTTGGAAGCGAAACATATATTACTGGTACTAAAAGAAGAAAGGAGGAAATATCCTTATGGGGAAACACCATAAAGAAGATTACCATGATGATCAGGAAGAATTAAAAGAAGGAATCTCTGTTAAACACGACAAAGACGGTCTTACAATTTATATCAACATTTACAACAACAATAATCTTGCAAACCAAGGTGGTAAAGCTGGTAATAAACAAAGAGCAGAGACTGGCGGACAGATCAATGGAAAAGGGCCGAACGCAAATCAAGGCGGACAGATCGCGAAAGAAGGCGGGCAGAACGCAAACCAAGAGGGACAAATCGCGAAAAATGGCGGAGAGAATGATTTAGTCGAAAAAAATAAAACTAAAATTGAAACCGGAACAGACACGGATGAAGTTTAAGGTGGATATGCCGTAAGGGGATCGGGGCGACCACAACGATTGGATTGTCCAAGGTAGGTCGTTACCGTCCTTTTTCTTTTTATATTTTTTAACGAAGGATATTCGTGCATTTGTTTATAACACGGTATTACTAAGTTACAGACACCAGTGACAAGTATTAAGTTAAACCTCTCTTCGTTTATTTTATCAGTTAGCCCCATTACAGGGCTAGCTATAACCAATGGACAAACACGATTGTCGTCCCTAATTAAACGATAAGTAATGCATCCCTCTGAATCGTCACATTCACCGGAGTTTTAGTGAGAATCTCGCCATCGCTTTGTACAATAACCGGCAATTCAGAGATAACTTCTACTTGTTTTCCTTTTATTATGGTTACACCAGAATGAAAAACATGTTTGCCTTTATACGCCTTTGGAAAAATGCGTAACAGATCCCATTTTGTCAGGCTGTGTACGATACAAATATCGAAAAGTCCATCATTATAACAAGCATCCGGACATATTTGAATACCTCCGCCGTAATTCGGGATATTGGCAATGGCAATTAACCATACATTAAAAAACACTAGGTTCTTCCCATCAACCTTTAATTGAATGTTGACAGGGCGATATTTTAATAAAACATCCAAGAAACTAAGTCCATACGAAAGACCACCTAATCTAACGAAATTCAACCATTTTTTGTATTTGGAAGCATTATTTACCTCAGCAACTTTGCCATCGAAACCGATCCCCGTTACAGTGAGGCAGTATTCTTTACCAACTCTTCCAATATCAATTTTTCTTTGCTTTCCCATTAAAATACGTTCTAGTGCCCTTTTATAGTCCATTGGTATATCAAGAGCCCTTGCAAGATCATTTCCCGATCCTGCAGGAATAACACCCAAAGGTATATTCGAATCGATTAACCCGTTAGCAACATCATGGACTGTACCATCTCCGCCTACGGCAACAACAGCATAACATTTTTCAGCAGACAGCTCCTTAGCGATTTCTACTGCATGTTTTGGACGTTCGGTAAAACGAACTTGATAATTTACCTGTTTCTCTTGAAGCAGCTTCTCAACCTTTTTCCAAACTTTTAGTCCTTTTCCGTTTCCCGAAATTTTATTGACGATAAAATAATACATACTATAGATCTTCCTTTTTTATTAGAGATGGTAATAGTTTTGAAAATGGTTTTATTGCGCATGGTTAAAAAGATCATTCCATAAATAGGATTATTTTCGTTAATTTTACCATTTTACCGTCTATTTTTTAATAGCAATTTTCCCCTTTGATAAGGAAAATATTCAAACAGTTCCATTTATGTTATCTAACGGAACAAATACACGAATATGCTCGGGAATCACTTGAAAATACAATTGATGAAATGGCAGAAAGATTCTCCTGACCAAGATTTCAAAGAAGCCGGTGTTTCATGAAAAATGTCTGCGAACCAACCGGCTGCTTCCATATCTACAAAGTATTTACCCTTAAATTTTCTGATAATTGTCAACTTACGTATGTATTTCTCTAAGTTCTCTTGAGCGATTCATAACAACCTCTGCAAGTACGGCATAATCTGAACTTTTAAGTTCGTTTAAATACATCATTGGCCCAATAACAATTTTTACTGGCTTTCGAATCCACTTTTTAGTATCCAGATAAATAATCGCAACCGGAAGAACAGGTGCTCCTGTTTTTAACCCTAAAAAAGCTACCCCTTTTTTCGGTTTGACACTTTCCCCGTTTTTACATCTTTTACCTTCAGGAAAAATTCCAAGCACTTCCCCGTTTTCAATCACCTTTAAGGCACGGCGGACAGGACGAATGACAATTCCGCTTTGTCGGTCAACAGGAATAGCATGAAGTTTTTGAAAAAACCAATTGGTAATACGTCGCTGAAACAGTTCCTTTTTCGCTAAAAAATGAATTTTTCGGTTAAAGATACTGGAAAGAATAATAGGATCATAATTGCTTGTATGGTTTGCTGCTACAATGATCGAACCAGTTTTAGGAAAATTTTTTATGCCAATTACTTCGATTCGAAAAATGAAACATAAGAGTATTTTTGAAATCCATTTCATACTTGTATAGAACATACTTTTTCACCCATTACCTTATAAGAAAAACGTTGTTTAAATTAGCTATTATGTATATTTGCTACTCTAAAGGACAAATTATACTTGTTGGCTAAAATATTCTATATTAGGGGGGTGATGTAAAAATGAATTCCATTCAATTTGAATACAGTGTACCTCGGTATGTCTTAAGTAAAATAATGGGTAAAGTTTCAAAGTCTTTTTATTGGAACTCCAGATTATCCTGCGTTCGATTACGCCGTGTAGAAGTTCCCAAACTTCCAAACGATGAATGGGTAAAAGTAAAGGTAAAGTACGGAGGAATCTGTGGAAGTGACTTAAACCTCATCCTTTTAAAGGATAGTCCCACCACTTCTCCGTTTGCATCTTTTCCATTTACGATTGGACATGAAGTGGTAGGAACGATTGAAGAAGTTGGTTCAAAGGTGAAAAACATAAATGTCGGAGACCGGGTAGTCATTGACCCAATATTATCCTGTATAACGAGAGGAATTGCAGACCCTTGTCCTAATTGCCAGCGGGGTGATTATAACCTTTGTAATTTTATGGCTGAAGGGGAAATTTCACCAGGGTTGTTAATAGGCACTTGCCGTGACACCGGCGGAAGCTGGGGATCTTATCTTGTTGCACATAAAAGTCAAGTATTAAAACTTCCTGATAATGTAAATGATTTAAACGGTGTGTTGGTAGAACCTTTTAGCTGTGCCCTGCATGCTGTTTTGCGAAATCCTCCAAAAAAGGATGATACGGTATTGGTCATTGGAGCCGGTCCAATAGGGATTTGTGTTGTCGCTGCGATTAGAGCACTTGAATTTCCCTGCCGGATTGTGGTATTGGCAAAACATGACTTTCAAGCACAGCTTGCTTCCCACTATGGTGCAGATGAAATCATTTATCTTACAAAAAATAAAAATTATATTTACGAAACGGCCAAATCTCTTCATGCAAGCGTGTTAGAGCCGCTCTTTGGTGATCCGGTTGTACAAGGCGGGGCCGATCTTATTTTTGAATGCGTTGGTAATAAGCAAAGCATAAACGACGCACTCCGTTTTGCTAAAAATGGAGGAAAAGTCGTTCTATTGGGATTAGCAGGGATCATGGACGGTGTCGACTGGACGACCGTTTGGCTTAATGAGTTAGATGTTAAAGGAAGCTTTGCATACAGTACTGATGAATATCAAGGAAAGAAAATGCGAACATTACAAATTGCAATTGAATTAATGCGCAATGAAAAGGTCGATTTATCGCCATTGGTAACACATCGTTTTCCTTTGGAAAATTATCGTGATGCCTTACAAACGGTTATTAACAAAGGAAAAGGTTCAATCATGAAAGTGGTATTCGAACCTTAAATTAGTACCAAAACACTAGCTTGGAGGAGAACAGCATGAGAACTTTCACCATTAGTGGAAACAAGCAAACTCCCTTTTTAAATTGGCTTGCAGAAGGAATAAAAGAGGAGTTTTTGTCAAGAGGTTATACGTATTATTACGTTCCTGAAGAAAATATTAAACTTGTGTTTCATTTTATTGATCCTGAAAAACCGCGGCCTTACCGAAGACAGGCTCAGGCAACGTTTGTCGTTTCTGTTATGGAAACATCGGAAAAATCTGAAAACATTCACAAATCAGCCTATCCATATTTAATCAGATCTTTGGCCAATCATTTGATGTATATCTTACATAATGATGATGAAACAACGGATATTTATTTTCTTACACCTGAACAAGGGTTTTACAAATTGACGTATCGAAAAGGAGAAGAGGAAACATTTTTTAAACGTATTTATGAAAGATTGGAACCGCTTGCAGCTTCGCAGTTAGTGATTGACAATGATTTTTATGATGATCTTCCAGAAGAATTGTGGAACGGCGATGAGATTACGAAATCATTAAGCGAATCTGGAAAAAGGCTGGACCGTATGAATTTGCTCCCTGCCCCATTCCCATTGGAGGAATATCTTACACCTCGTGATATGCGTCATCTAAAAAAACTTTACGGAATAGGAGGATTAAGCTATGGAAACCTCAGTGCCAGACGGGACAGTGAAAGCTTTTGGATGAGTGCAAGCGGAATTAACAAAGCAGATATGAAAACGGTTGGCGAAGATTTTCTTTTAATAAAGGGATATGATCCTGATAAAAATGCTATGAAAGTAAGCGTTCCTCCGAATATAACACCAAGAAGGGCATCTGTTGATGCGATTGAACACTGGATGATTTATAAAGAACACCCAAAGGTAGGGGCGATTGTACATGTTCATGCTTGGATGGATGGCGTAAGGGCTACAGAGATTAATTATCCATGTGGAACGATTGAACTTGCAAAAACAGTGGCTGAACTTGTCAGAAATTCAGAGGATCCTTCAAGAGCTATTATTGGCCTTAAAAACCATGGCTTAACCATCACTGGTACGGATTTAGATGACATCTTTGAACGTATCGAAGGTAAAATTATTCCTCAAGTACCGATGTCTTAACGTATTTACATGTATAAAGATTTTTGATACCGTCAAGAATTGTGTAATGATTAAGATAGATATCTCTTAAATAAATTTGGATAGATGGGAGGATTTGTCCTCTCTTATTTTGTTAATTGTAACGTTCTTCAAACATTCGTTGGAGAGCTTCATAAGCTTCGGCAAATCCCCGTAACTTTCTCCCTGTACATTTCTCATTAAAGTTTTGGTCTGTAATTATAATAGGACAGTACATAAGAAGGTCGGAGTCTTACTCCGCCTTCTTTTTTACCCACTTACTTGCATAGCACCTCATGCTTAACACCATACTCCCTGCACCAAGCATCCAGCTTTTCTTTTCGTTCCGGTGAAACATAAGGTTTAAATTAAGTGAAATACTGAAAGAAAGAGACATCGAACAAAAACAACTACACGAAATGTCCGGTGTGTCGGAGCGAGCAATTAGTGAGCTATGTAACGATTTAATGAAACGCTATGCGAAAAAAGCGCTCGAACGTATTACCGACGCACTAGAAATAGATGACGTAAGCGAATTATTTGAAATCGCGCATGAAAAAAGTGAGGTTGATTAGACCTCACTTTGCTAATCGATGTCACCCATCGACTTGAACATATGGCTATCGAATAGCACTTCATTTTCCAACACGACAATACTATTCACTATTTCTCGAACACCCTTACATAAATCAATTTCATCAAGTATTCGTTTTTCGTATAGCTCTACTAATCCTTTAATATTTTCGATCACTTCGGTGTCATTTGAATTGTTCCCGTCCTTTTTCTTGAGTTCCTCTATGTATTTATCTACATCTTTCTGCCCATTATTCATAAAATCAAACCCCCTTTTATATTATATTTTCGAGTTATCTCCGAAAAATGCATGCGCGCCCGAAAACCCGAAAAATTTTCGAAAACACGAAAGCGACCCGTAACGTAACGAGCCGCCTTTTTTTATTTTTCGCCTAACCTCGTCCGTACCAAGAGGTAGCTGATAGAGTAGGTGTTGCCAGAAGTACTTATTTAGGATACGAAAGTAACTATCGACAACCACCAATAAAGATATTAGTAAAATTAGCCGAAGTTATAAAAACTAGCGCTGATTATTTGATCGGACTAACTGACAATCCGTATCCAAAGGAACCAACTCGAAACGCAAAAGAGTTATTAAAGGAAAAGGATCTTCACTGGGATGGAGTACCTAACGGACGAGGAATTAAAACCTTTATGCGATTTATTAGAATTAGCCGTCCGAGATCGACTCCCAAAAGCAATACAGGAAGAAAGAAAAAATAAAAGAGCTAGCATGCCTGGTGGGAACAAAAATCCCTGCCAAACGGCAGGGTTATAGCTTGTCGACAAAATCGACAAACTGAAAAGAACCTATAGGCTCTTTAAAGATGATGTTAATTAAAACATCATACTTGTCACCAGTGATAGGTTGAATATCTGATTTGATAGTTCGTTTCGAAGTGCATTCCAAATAATTTGAAAATTGCTCCAAAATTATAATAATTACATTAGGCAAATTTAATTAATATCCACCTTTCCTGTTGCTTCTCGATTATTTGTCGTTCAAATTGTATCCCGCTTATATTTTTGTTTGTTTAACTAAATCAATTTGTATAAGCTAAAGTCGTTCATTCTTCGCGTAACAAGGAAAATATATGCACGGTATGAAAATGGTTGTTTGTGAAATACTGTAAGTAAAGCATCTTCCTAAAGGAGTGAATAACGTGAGAAACGGTGGAAGTAGAAAAATTCATCTATTTTTACTATTGGTCGTTACTGCCGTTTTTATTTGGTCAGCGATCAAACCAGCCAGTTACCTGACATGGGCGTTGGAGGTTAGTCCTGCCGTTGTAGGTTTGATCATCATCATCGCAACATACAATAAATTTCGTTTCACTACTCTCTCTTATGTCATTATTGCTATTCTATCCATTATTATGTTCGTCGGCGGCCATTATATCTATTCCAAAGTCCCTCTTTTTGATTGGATCAAAGACACTTATGACTTAAAGCGAAATCATTACGACCGATTTGGGCACTTGCTTAAAGGCTTATTTGCGATTGTGCTGAGAGAAATTTTATTACGAAAAACTCCATTAACGAAAGGGCCTTGGTTATTTACGATTGTTATAAGCATGTCGCTGGCCATCGCTGCTTTGTACGAAATTATTGAATGGTTAGTTTCTAAAATAGGCAAGGGAGGAGAAGCGTCGAAAGACTTTTTAGGAATCCAAGGCGATATTTGGGATACACAATGGGATATGTTATGCAGCTTGGTCGGTTCCATTGTTGCATTGCTCATCTTTTCTAAACTACATAACAGACTGTTAAAAAAAGAAATAATAAAAGAATAAAAAAGATGGGACTTCCTAGTGAAGTTGGTGGAAATAAAATGAAAACCATATCTCCTAAGTTTTTGCACAAATACAATTCATGTGATAGAAAGCAACACGAACAGGGTGTTTTCTCGGCGAGAGAACACCCTGTTTATTTGGGAAAGGAAAATAAGCAAGTACGTTTTCCTTCCATGAGTTGCTGAAGGGTACTCCATACACGTTTCTTCTGTTTTTGGATGGCTGGATATTTGTTCTCGATTCAACATCTTCACCTTCTGTCCATTCGGGATATTGCCAGCATGGACAGGAACAATAAGGTTTTAGCCCCTTCTTTCTAACTTTCTGTCGTTGGGGGCTGAAGATGAATCATAGCCACCCATTACCTACCGCTCACTCTTGTAAAGCGGACGATCCAGCGCATATAATCGTCGATATCTTTCCTCGCTTTTAAGCAGTTGTTGATTGCTGCCATCCATGGTGATTTTTCCGTTTTCAAGGAAAAGGATGCGATCCATTTTCTCCATCCCCATCAAATGGTGCGTTACCCAAATGATCGTTTTTCCCTTCAGTGTATCGAAAATGGTAGCCAATAAGTTTGCTTCTGTGATTGGATCGAGCCCAACTGTCGGTTCATCCATGATGACTATCGGAGTTTTTTGCAATAATATCCGTGCAAGTGCTATTCTTTGCCGCTCACCGCCGGAAAAGCGAGAACCTGTTTCATGCATGTTCGTCTCATACCCTTTAGGCAATTGCATAATCATCTCATGCAATTGAACCATCTTAGCTGCTTCATATACTTCTTCATCCGTTGCTTCCGGGTTGCCGAGGCGGATGTTGTTCATGACGGATGTATTGAATAAATAAGGCTTTTGATTAAGAACAGCCATTAATTTTGGAACAGCCGAAGCCAACTCATGTGCGTTCATCCCGTTTATACGCACTTCTCCACGAATCGGTACAAGTGCTCCTTGAATTAATTTCAACAGCGTCGATTTTCCAGATCCGCTGCGCCCGATAATGGCAATCTTCTCCCCCTGCCCTATTTTTAAACTAAAATCGTCCAGCAGTGGTGTTTCCAAAGTATATCCAAATGATAAATGGTTTATTTCAATCGTTACTTGAGATAAGTTCAGTGAATCTTTCCGTCCATCTGCTTCTATCTGAGTTTGAGAGGACTCTGCTTGAATGGCTTCAAGACGCTTTAATGAGTCTTGATAGGATGATGTTTCACTAACCGCCCCTGCAATCGGTAAAAAGGATTCTACTAAGGACAGGGCTGCAAGACCGCAAGCAGCAATCATCGTGGGCGAGAATTCTCCTCTTAGCGTTTGCCCATTGGCCCAATAGATGGCTATAACGACAATGGCACCAAGTACAATATGATTTAATACGTCCCGCCAGTTCACAAAGGAATGTTTCTTCGTTTCCAGTTCAAGCAGTTTTTGTTCTTGTGTTTCGTATCGCTGAATATAAGTCGCGTATTTCCCACTAAATATCCAGTCGCTTATGCCAAAAATCGTATCGGTAAACTGTTGATAAAGTTGGTGTCTTCCCCTTTTCCATTGTTCATTTTTTGTTTTCATATAAATGTATGAAATAATTGGACCGACAAAAATCAACAACCCTATGAATACAGCGAGGAGAATTGCGAATGGAATCGAGAAAAGTCCTGCACAAATAATAATCACTGTGTAAATGGCTAATGAAACAATCGAAGGAAACAGTATTTTTAAGTAAAAATCCTGCAAATGTTCAATATCATCGGCGAGTACACCAAGCATGTCACCCGTGCGTAAGCGGGAACGAAGAAACAATGCTTGCGGCTCAATGATTTTATATAAGCGGACGCGCATTTCGGAAAGTATTTTCAAAATGAATTGGTGTCCTGTCAATCTCTCCACATAGCTAAGCACAGCCCGGCCAATTCCGAATGCACGGACACCGACAATCGGCACATAAACCATTAAAATGGATTCAGGTTGTGTCGCCGCTTTAGAAATTAAATAACCCGAAGTAAACATCAATGCTCCGCCAAAGAGAATGGTAAGCGAACCAAGAAGAATAGCCAACGCAAACAAGCCGCGATATTGACGCAAATACGGGAAGATCCAATTCTCCTTGTCCATTAGAAATCCTCCATCTGTGTTTTAACAAGCTGATAATAAGTAGAATTCTTCCTTATTAACTGTTCATGTGTTCCGATTTCCACTATTTTGCCTTGATCAAGAACAATGATTTGATCCATATCCAGCATCCAATGCAAGCGATGAGTAGCAAAAAATACGAGCTTGCCGTTAAACAATTGCAGCATCGTCTCTTTTAATTCGTATTCCGTTTCAATATCAAGGTGGGCAGTTGGCTCATCAAGCATGATGATAGGACGGTTGCTTAAGAATGCCCGCGCGAGGGCGATCCGTTGTTCTTGCCCGCCGCTTAAGCTCCGTCCCCCTTCCCCTATGATTGTCTCGAATCCCTGCGGCAGCGATTGAATCATTTCGGCAAGGCCCGCTCTCTCTGCGGCCTTCTCAACTTCTTTGACTGTTGCCTCCGGATGATAAAAACGAATATTGTTGAAAACGGTATCGTGAAATATATAAGGGTGTTGGGGAATATATGTTATTTGGCTTTGCCAATTCAACTGGGATAAAGTTGTTAATTTCTTGCCGTTTATCTGAAATTCACCTGACGAAGGTGTTAAAAATCCGCTTAATATATCAATTAATGTCGATTTTCCTGCACCGCTGGCTCCAATAATTCCAATTTTTTTTGAGCCTGAAACAGAAAATTGGATATCTTGCAAAGCTGGACGATCGCTGTCAACAAAATGTACACTTACCCCTTTCACAGAAAATGTGCTTGTTGATTGCCAAAGGGGAATAGGATCCTGTTTTTGCTGCAGCGATTCCTTATCGAGGATTTCCTGAATTTTTTTGCCCGCATTTTTGCCGTCAAGCGTCGCATGGTAATCAGCCCCGACCTCCCTAATTGGCAGGAAGTACTCCGGCGCCAGGATCAGAATCGTCAACGCCGGACGCAACTCCATCTTCCCGTTTATTAAATCTATTCCAAGAAAAACGGCGACGGTCGCTATAGAAAGCATTGTAAAAAAATCCAATGCAAACGAAGATAAAAAGGCGATACGCAAAGTTCCCATTGTAGCCCGGCGATATCTTTCGCTTACTAAAATAATTTGGTTGATGTGCTGCCGGCTTAATCCTAAATATTTGAGGGTTTCCAATCCTCTCAAAGAATCGACAAAATGGTTGGACAGCATTTGATAGGATTCATATTGGCGATCTGCCTTTCTTTTTGCCGCCAATCCAAGCAATATCATAAAGGCAATAAGTATCGGAACGGCTAGGGCTAAAATGACAGCAGAGCGGATATTTATAAAAAAGATAAAGATGCAGATCATGGCAGGGATCATTGCCGAATTCATCAATTTCGGAAGAATCAGCTCCAAATAGCGGCGGAATTTCATTATTCCTTCCATAACCAAGGTGACTGTCTGTCCGGAGCCTTCTTCTTTTACAAAACGAGGGCCGAGTTGAAACAGCTTTTGCAACAATGATTCCCGGAACTCTTTACTCGTTCTCGCTGCAAAATGGTAGGCTATATTTTTTTTCCAAACGGTAAGCAGTTGGCGGACAACTAACGCAAGAAAGAAAATGATCAACTTTTTAAAGACATTGGCAAACGAATCTCCCCCGAAAAGGGAGGAGATTGCGTCTGCCAAAAAATAAGCCTGAATAATAATGATAGCACCTTGGATAGCCGTTAATATCGCCAGCCCAGCTAAAACTGGCTTCATCCCTTTGTAAGAGAACAACGCTTTATCCATCAGTATGTTAAATGCTCCTTGTCAGATACTCGTTTGCGGAATACGTAATAGCTATAAATAGTATATCCTAAAACAAACGGTAAAATAGTTGCCGCTACAATTGTCATTATTTTTAGGGAATATGCCCCGCTGGATGCGTTGTAGACCGTTAAATTAAAAGCTTTGTTCAAGGAACTGACCATCACCCTTGGGAACAGTCCAACGAATATCGATGATACCGTTAACACGATTCCAAGCCCTGTCATGGTGAATGCCATTCCTTCGCGTTTATTGGAAATGAAATAGTATGATAATCCAATAGCAAGCACAATCAATACAACAATAATAAGCTCAAGGATAGGGCGCACCTCAAAAATATCTGTCACAAACGAAGAAAGTCCCACAAAGACGACAAGTGATCCAAATACGGCCAACACCAATTTTTTCGCCAATGCAGCCGAACGTTGTCTGATCTCTCCTTCTGTTTTTAAAGACAGGAACGTCAAACCATGCAATAAGCATAGCAATGTAATCGTGAAGCCGCCCCAAATCGAATAAATATTAATAACATCCGAGAGCCCGGCTTCCATATTCATATCTTCATGGATCGGCACACCCTTAAGCATGCTTGTAAATAGAACACCTAGAAGGAACGGCGGCAGCAAGCTTCCGAAAAAAATCACCCAGTCCCACGTATTCGTCCAGCGCGTGTCCTCAACTTTGCGGCGAAATTCAAAAGCAACGCCGCGCCCAATTAGGCTCAGCAAGACTGCCAGCATCAATAAGTAATAGCCGCTGAACATTGTTGCATACCAGTGCGGAAATGCCGCAAAAATGGCGCCCGCTCCAGTTATAAGCCATACTTCATTCGCGTCCCAGAAAGGACCGATTGTATTCACCATGATAGTCCTTTCTTTTTGATCATGAGCAAGGAAACGAGTCGACATTCCCACGCCAAAATCAAAACCTTCAAGAAAGAAGAACCCAATAAAGAGTACGGAGATTAAGAAAAACCAAATTTCACTCAATTCCATCTTAAACACCTGCCTTATTGAATGGATCTATGGATACCGTTGAATTTGCATCTTGATGCTCTACCGGTCCTCGTTTAATTTCACGAACCATCAAATAAACCATCACCCCTGCAAGAATCGTGAATATCAGCGTGTACATCATGATGGAAAATAATATGGTCCCTGCAGAAACATTTGGTGATACAGCGTCAGCTGTCGTCATCAATCCAAATACCGTCCATGGCTGACGGCCCACTTCGGTCATGACCCATCCGAAAGTGTTTGCCAAAAACGGAAATGAAATAGCAGGAACAAGGGTTTTCAAGAACCTACTGCTTTGCAGAAGGCGTCCCTTTTTCCACAGATAAAGACCAATCATCGATAATAATATCATCGCCATGCCAAAGCCAACCATTAAACGGAAGCTCCAATACGTCGTTTTGACTGGAGGGATATAATTCGTACCTTCGCCAACGATTCGATCGTATTTTTTCGCATATTCGGCTTGGAGAGTTTTCATTCCTTTTAAACTGCCTTCAAATTTAGAATAAGATAAATAGCTTAATGCATAAGGAATATTTAGTTCAAACTTATTTTTTTGATTCTTTGTATCAATCAAGGCAAATGCTGACCATGGAGCAGGATCGGGCGTATCTTCCCAAATGCCCTCTGCAGCTGCCATCTTCATCGGCTGTGTTTTCACAAGATATTGTGCCTGTGCATGTCCGCTGAAGGCAGTACCCAAACTGCCGATGAAACCAATGATTAAGGCGATATTCATGGATTTCTTGTAAAATTGAATATGTTTCTTTTTTAATAAGTTATAGGCACTAACACCAGCAACGAAGAACGCTCCGGTACATAATGCACCTGTGATGACATGCGGAAACTCCACCCACAATTGTCCATTCGTTATAAGCGCAAGAAAATCAACCATTTCTGCCCTGCCATTTCTAATTTCATAACCAACAGGCACTTGCATGAAGGAGTTTGCTGTTAAAATCCAAAAACCGGAAAGCATAGTTCCAATCGATACAAGCCAAATGCTTGCCAAGTGCACCTTTTTAGGCAACCGATCCCAGCCAAAAATCCAAAGGCCGATAAAAGTAGATTCCATAAAAAAGGCAAGCAATGCTTCAATGGCGAGGGGTGCCCCGAAGACGTCACCGACAAATCTAGAATAATCCGACCAGTTCATCCCAAATTGGAATTCTTGAATAATTCCTGTTACAACCCCTACGGCAAAGTTAATCAGGAACAAATGTCCCCAGAATTTCGCCATTTTTTTATAAATCTCATTTTTCTTCACTACGTATAACGTTTGCATCAAAGCGATAATAAATGCTAGGCCAATGGTAAGCGGCACAAAGAAGAAGTGGTAGATTGTAGTCAAAGCGAATTGTATCCTTGCCAACATTACTGGATCCATGGCATTTCCTCCTTTAAGTATTCCCCAGAATTTGACCTGTGTTAATATCATGTTCATATTTTCACATAGATGACTATATGTTCAAAATTTCACATAACTATGCACCTTAACCCATGGTATTTCCTCCTTTAGGAATTTGATCAGAACACGACCTGGGGTGATATCAATTCATAAATTCACGAAATTAAACATTATTAACATGGGAAACGTGAAAAATGTACAAAAAATGGTCACCTTCTGAGTGGCGAAAACAGCTTTATTGAACGAGAAACTTACTAATACTATAACAAAAAAACGATCATAAATTCTTTGATAGTTTGACAAATATGTTACAAAATTACGGCGAAATTCGTAAAAGATCTTAATTGCATGTAAGATCATGATCACCATGTTTAGATTAATATGAAAAAAACAACGCCCTTAGAGACGTTGTTTTCCTTTCTTATATATTTTCATCGGAAAGTTCACTCAGGCACATTTAATCGTAACACCTTCACCATCTCGCCTGCATTCATCTCTTTCCGGTCTGCGGGAATAACAAACAAGCAATCCGTATCCCGTATAGATGACAAAACGTTCGACTGATCGATTCCAGCCGATCGGACGTAAATTTTTCCGTCTTTTACTTCGCTCTTTCCGCGTACAATGCGATAAAACGAGTCCTTTTTTTTGTAGTCCTCAGCGAGAAATGCTGAAAACGAAGGGAGATAAAAATCAGGTTTTCCTTGCATCCCCCAAATAACTGGACGAACGAACAGCTCAAACCCAACGAAACACGCTCCAGGGTTCCCCGAAAGAGCAAACAAAAATTTATCCTTCCAAACTCCGACAGTCGTCGGGCTGCCAGGACGCATTGCCACTTTGTTAAACAACATCTTACCGTCCCACTGTTCAAAAATGTCGACCAAAATGTCGTAATCCCCGACGGAAGCCCCGCCGGTTGTAATGACGAGATCGACTTTTTCCATTGCATCGAGAATCATTGATTTAGCGAGTCCAACGTCATCCGGCACCTTCTCGAGGAGAACAGGAATCCCACCGGCATTTAACACCTGAGCGGCGACCATGTAGCTGTTGCTGTTACGAATTTTTCCAGGTTCGAGCGGCTCACTTACGTCAAGCAGTTCCGACCCTGTGGCAAAAATAGCAACTGTCGGCCGGCGTGAAACAGTGACTGTATCGTAACCGAAGGCAGCGAGGAGGGCGGCTTCCCCGGGATTGATCTTGCGCCCTTTTTCGAGGATTAACGTACCTTTAGCCATTTCCAGTCCAACGGGAATGACATTTTCATTAGGGGTCGTCTCCTTTTTAACCACCGTATACGTTTGACCATTTTTTTGCATCTGTTCCGTCAATTCAATCATGACGACAGAGTCGGCACCTTCTGGCATCATCGCGCCGGTCATAATGCGCGCAGCCGTATTCGCTGTCAGTTTCTTTGTCGGAACAGCACCACACGGGATCGATTCAATGACTTGCAGAGTAACTGGACATTCGTCAGAGGCCCCTTTTGTATCAGTCGACCGGACGGCAAACCCGTCCATCATCGACCGGCGGAAGTGAGGAAAGTCGTGCGTCGCTACCACATTTTCACCGAGGTATCGGCCAATGCTTTCCGTCAGCTTCACTTTTTCTGTACCAAGCGGACGAATCCACGGTTCCAGACGCTTTTGCGCATCCCAAACGTCCACAATTTCTCGCTGAAATCTCATCTTTCGTCTCCCTCTTTCTGTAAACTTAAGAAAGGCATGCCCTAATGAACGTCCTTCCCTTTTATAAGGGCAAGTGCGTGGGAAAGGACAGGTTGAACGACATCAAAACATTCTTGTACCCCTTTCGGATTTCCCGGAAAGTTTACGATAAGTGTTTCTTTGCGAATACCTGCTACAGAGCGGGAAAGGGAGGCATACTTCGTTTTCGAAAGTGTTTTCATTCGCATCATTTCCGTTAATCCGGGAGCTTCCTTTTCAATCACGGCTTTCGTCGCTTCCGGCGTCACATCCCGAGGTGCAAACCCCGTGCCCCCAGTCGTCAGCACGAGATCACAGCATACCTCATCAACGAAGCGAATGAGTGTTGCCTCAATGACCGGTCGTTCGTCAGGAATAATCTCGTATACCGCTACTTCTCCGTCAATACGGCGGACAAGCTCACACAAGAGCAACCCGCCCCTATCATCCCGCTCACCGTGGAAAACTCTATCGCTTACTGTTAATACACCGACTTTCCAACCCAATCGTCGATTCTCCTTCCTCTCATCTGTCTTCCCTTACATAGTCACCGCTTTTGCCCCTGTTTTCCGCACCAAGTAGATGGGGCCGTTTACTTTGCTTTTGTCTGCAGCCTTGCACATATCCTGAGCCTCTGCACGACTAAAATCGGCAGTTTCTTATGTATTAGTTTGCCTCACTTGTCGGTTTAACCTTTGTACCTAGAAAACTAGTTAGGGCTGGCCGTACCTCATCTGTATCTTTGCCACTCTTCTAGAGTGTCGATGTCTACCCCCCATAGTGGATTATCAAAATCGACATATTTCAGTTCGGCTAAATGTTGTTGAATGACTTGCTGTGCACCTCGGTCTCCTTCAATACAAAGCAACTCCGGAAAAATTTCCGCATCAAACAAGACTGGATGACCAGGGACAGATGCATAGCGGGGACGGATAATTTTGATATTTTTTGACTTTGCAACATCATATGATTCCCGTAATCGCTTAACAACCGTAACGGGAATAAACGGTTGATCGGCCAAAAAAATAAATGTTGCTGAAACTTTATCCTGAATAGCTTTCACCCCGGCCTTTAACGAAGACGACAACCCTTCAGCAAAATTTGGATTGTGAACCACAATAGCCGGCAAATCACGGATATGTTCTTTAAGTAACTCGGTCTGTTCGCCGCCCACTACGACAACTGGTTGGAGTCCCGAGTGTACAGCTGTTTCAACTGCATGTCGAAACAGGGGCTTTCCATGCAAGTTAAGAAATTGTTTTGGTTGTCCCATTCGTTTAGACATGCCGGCAGCTAAAATAATAGCACCAATGTCGTTCATACACTTTTCCCACCAATTAAATAGTATGTGAACTACCCACCACCTGCGCTTCGCTCAGAGGTGAGGGCTTCAAGCGACTGTATGTTTTCGCCGAACAATAAGCAACATACAAGAACCCTTTACGCTTCCTTTCGTTCCGAAGGTGTTCATTCTTCCATAATATTTGTCAATACCACATTAGCATGTTTGCCGATGTTCAAAATGTAACATCTTGGAAGAAAGGATCATTTGGTAGGGCGCTGCAAGTAGAGGCGCCCCAGCCGTCAAACGTGAATTTTTTCTCTACCGTGCAGTGGCTGTCCCGGGCGAGCCGATCGCACTGCGAGTAATTCAGACACGATGGAAACAGCAACTTCTTCAATCGTTTCTGCCCCCACATCCAGTCCAACTGGTGCATGAATCGGTGCACTGTTCATGTCGGCGCCAATATTCTGAAACATCTCCCGAGTACGCGACAAGGGACCAAGTATACCTATAAATTTTGGTTTTGCCTGCAGTGCTAGACGTAGTGCAGCTTCGTCTCGCATTTGCAAGTGATTCATGATTAGCCACCAGTTCCCCTCCAGTTGTGCTGGATCAACCTCGTCAGGTTCAGCTACCAGGTGTTGGGCCATAGGAAAGCGTTTGACTCCGTTAAATTCTTTGCGTGGATCGAGCACGGTTACACGGAATCCGCATTTAGCAGCGAGCTCCGCCACTGGAACGGCGTCGTGACCTGCGCCGCAGATGATCAAATGTTCGTTTGGCCGCATCGTATCAATGTAAAAACGTCGATTATCGACTATAGCTATCTCCGCTCTCGTACGATTTTCGACGCGATCTATCAGCTTCCGCGCGACAGCTTCTGGCAGCTTGTCAATATCGCCGGCGATGGGATTTTTCTCGTCAAATACGACACGGATACCCGTTGGCAATTCAATAGCCAGTGAGATGGCACGATCTTGGGCGATGGCTTCCCGCACCGATCGCCAGAAAGGATCTTCAGAATGAATAGGAAAGATGGCGACTTCCATCGTTCCTTTGCAGCCAATCCCAAGAGACCATATTTCATTTTCACTGAGGTCATAATTTACGAGTCGGGGTTCGCCTTCTTCTATTGCTTTTTCCGCCCATCCATAAAGGTCCGATTCGAGGCAGCCCCCGCTGAGTGTACCAAACATATTACCTGTTTCGGTCATCATCATTTTGGCACCCGGCAGGCGGTACGCGGAGCCTTGTACCTGGGTAATCGTCAATAGAGCAGTTTTTTCCCCTTTTGCCCAAGCTTGCTCAATGTGGGTAAACACATCACGCGCTTCATCGATACGTGACACAACTGATCCTCTCCTTCTTTTTTTTAGAGGCCAACTTAAAATTAAAAATTAGCATGTTCTGTTTTTTCATGATGTGGTTCTGATATTGCAGGAGGTGAGCTCACTTCACAGTCGATGTTATACTGACAGGAAGAAGAGCCTCAGAGACAGGGCAATATATGGAGGCGTTTACTCAAAATTTTACCATAGCCCATAGTGTTTTAATTAATACCCTTGCCTCGAGTGATAGTCCTTATGTAATACTATGAAACATACTTCCACTCAGTGCCAAGTTAAGAACCAATTTGCTTGTTTACTAAATCAAGGCCTTAATACTTAAACTATCATTCTCTCAACAACCAGTAAGAAGCTAACTTATGTGAAATAATCATAATCGTACCACCTAATCTCTGGTCACCAATAATTGATAAAAAATTAAACGTTATAAAATATTGTTTCACATCAATATCCGGCGAAAAACATACATGTAATGTTTCTCTAAAAAAAATTGGGTCACTATAAACTTTATATAATCCTGTATTAGCAATAATTAAAAATAAACAGGCCGGCATCAACAATATAAGCATTTTATAAATATAATTACGTTTTAGTTTATTTGACTTCTCACCGTAAGAAGATGTTGTCGCGGGCCACCATACAAGAAAAGATAATACCATTAAGAAGCCTTTTGAAAAATCATGCAAGGCTTTATGGCTCATGACAGTGTTAAATACAACTGGAAAATGGTAAAAGGAGAATATAAATGCAAAAAGGACTAATATAGCATGATGGAAATTCTTGCTGCTACGGAGCTTAGTAAATAAACGAAATCGAGGATGCTCCTTTATTTCGGACAGCCCGGAAAGGATAAGCACAGGAATAAAAAAGCAAAGCAGACTCATTTGGAACATATGTACACTAAATAAAAGATGACTATAGAAGTTTAAGGCGCTTCCAAAGCAAAGATTAATCAAAACAAGCCCCAATATAAAGCATATTATTTTTTTTATTTTCGTTCTATTTAATTGACCAACTTTAACAAACATTAATAAATATACGATAAGAATGGCAAATGTAAGTATTAAGATAGTTTTATCTATATATTGAATTGACCCAATCCCAATATCTTCACCTCCTTAATAAATTCTAGGGGGTACAATTGGTGGCTTAGGGTGCTGCTCGCAGCACCCCGCTATGTACTGCCTTTTTCCAAGTTGCTACATCATGAACATCGACGAACGCGTCAATGTAAGGTAATGCTATCGACATCCCCACCGAAGTTGGTTCATAGCCAGGTTCACCAAGCAGCGGATTGATCCATACCACTCGCCCAACGCGAGCAGCCAAGTCGCGCATGGAAGTATGCATTTGTTCTGGATGGCCGGCATCAAATCCGTCTGATATGATAATGACACACGTATGCCGTTGCAAAAGACTTGAGTAACGATGAAGCAATTGTGCCAACGCGCCGCCAATCTGAGTTCCACCCCGCAATCCCGGTAAATCGCTATGGGGAATCCCTGACACCCCTTTTCGTGCAATAAGCGACGTTACCCGCAACAGACGTGTGGAAAAGAGAAAGATTTGCGCGCGTGCACGCACCCTCGTAAATGACCAAGCGAGAGAAGTAATGAAGGGCGCATACGGTTTCATCGATCCGGAAACATCCATAACTAGGACAATTCGCGGCTTGTCGGGACTGCGGCGGCGCATTTTGAGTTCAAACGGTTCTCCGGAATGGCGCAATGCACTCCTTATGGTTTGACGAAGGTCTATTTTCTCTCTACCTTGTGACTGCCACTTGCGGCCGCGAGGTGCATCCATCGTACGCACTGCCAACTGGGTCAGCTTAACAACATCCTTCAACACTTGCCCATCCGCCCGCAAAGCAAAACGTTCTCCATCGTTAGGATGATAGCCGGCGAGAACCCCCTGTGTGATTTCTAGCGGCGGGCGCTCCGCCTTTTCACCGGCACCAGTTCCGCCCATCAAATCATCCGGTTGCAGCCGGCGCTTCTCCTCCAAACGTGCTTCCCGTATGCCAAAATACTGCTCAAACAAAGTCGGAAAGATGCCCCATTCCGCCGGTGTCCGTGCATAGATGGAGCGAAAGGCGCTGCAAACCTCATCAATGGAGGCAAGGTTCAATTCAGCCAGGGCAGCAGTTGCTGTCAATGTTTCGGTAACTCCTACTCGAAATCCGCGATTTCGTAGCCAAGGCGCAAAATCAGCCACCTGTCTCACGATGCTGCCTGTCAAGCGGCCTATCTCGCCAGCCGTCATGTGTTCCATAGCAGATCGAGTCCCCTCTCCTTTAGCAAATCCATGTCTTCCTGCGTCTTCAGCAAACACCCGAGGGTATGTCGAATCACTTCTTCGTTCAGCTCCTGTGCGCCTAATTCCGTCAGCGCCTGTGCAAAATCAATCGACTCTGCCAATCCAGGCGTCTTGAGTAGCGACAACTTGCGCAGCCGCCGCACGCTAAACACGATTTGCTTCACAAGTTTTGGTGCGATCTGCGGCACATGCAGGGAGATAATAGCCGCCTCTTGTTCAAATGTCGGATAATCGACCCAAAAGTACAAACAACGGCGGCGCAAGGCGTCCGACAAATCACGCGTGCGATTAGACGTTAAAATAACTATAGGCGGTTCGGAGGCGCGAAAGGTTCCCATCTCGGGAATGGTAATTTGGAATTCTGACAGAAATTCCAACAGTAATGCTTCGAATTCCTCGTCGGCACGGTCTATTTCGTCAATCAGCAGTACTGGCGCCGGTCTCTCTCGTAGTGCACGTAAAAGCGGCCGTTCGATGAGAAACGACTCACTGTAAAGTGACTCTTGTTTTACGGCACCATCGGTAAAGGCCGTGCGTGCAGTCAGCAGCTGTTTTGGATAGTCCCAATCGTACAGCGCCTGACTCGCATCCAATCCTTCATAGCACTGCAAGCGAATGAGGTTTACGGAACGAACAGTAGCGAGCGCTTTCGCCAATGCCGTCTTTCCTACACCTGCAGGGCCTTCTAAAAGCAGCGGACGGGCTAGCCGCTGTGCCAAGTGGACTACAGTTGCTAGCCCTTCTTCTGCCACATAGTGAGAACGATGCAATTCCTCTTGGAGCCTGCGCACTTGTTCGTTCATTCAATCAATCTTCCCTTCTACACGGAAGCGAATGCCTTCTCAAGATTTTCAAATACCTGTTGTATGATTTTCTTCGCTTGGTTATCAATCAAACGACCACCAAGGCTCGCGATTGGTCCACTGATGGTTGCTTCACACTCCCATTTCAATAGGGTACCATTATCGGTGTCGCTAAGTTTTACATTTGCATTCATCTCAACTCCGCTTCCCATTCCTCCACCTTTGATCGGCATAGCCATTGCAGTTCCCGGTTCAATAGGTGACAATTCGCAATCGAGTTTGAACTTACCACGAATAGGTCCCAAGCCAACCTTTACAATAGCTTGAAAACGATTATCACCCTCTATGTTAGATTCAATCAAGTCAGGAATGCAAGGCACCACTTTGTGTGGATCTGTAATAAAATTCCAGACTTCCTCCCGCGGTAACTTAATCGTATATTCTCCACCATATTTTAGCATTTAGTTTTCCTCCTCTAGTTATAAATTCAGTACATCAGTCCTAAATCAGCAGTTGATCAGCTGAGAAAAGCAAAAGTTTTCAGTGCAACACCATGCGAATCAATCCAAATGTGTTATCTTGTCATGTGTGACTAAGAAATGCTTCCGGATTTTTTGCAAAACGGTCTCGGCAGCCAGAGCAGCAGAAGCCGTATGTAGTCCCATTCAGTTCAAAACGGAATTGGGTCTTCTCCAAGTTTACAGTCATACCACAAACCGGATCTACCACTATTGGAGATACTGTGGCACGATCGACGTTTGCAGTCAGTGCTTCGGACTCCGAAATCCCCTTTTCTGGTTGTCCTTCCCACTGCACATTCAAATCTCGGCGACGACGTTCCACGATTTGAGCAAGGATACTAAGGGCAATCTCTTGTGCTCCTACAGCACCAATGTCTAACCCCGCAGGAGCCGTGATAAAGTCAATAAATTCTTTTGGCGCCCCAGCCACTTCTAAGCCGCTGCTTACAGTCGCCCAACGCTTTGGACTGGTAACCAACCCCAAATACCGTAACTTACAATGGGCAAGTGCCAACAGGCCTTCACTATCATACAAACCCATCGTAGCCACGACACCATAAGCCGTTGTATTGTTGAAAGTAGCAAGTTGATTGCGTAATATCTCCAACGGTTCTTCCGAACTGCTGCTTTCCACTTCCTCCAATGAGATCCGGCGTGGCACAAAGGCGAATCGGGATGCCATTTCTTCAAGAGCATGCGCAATCGGCGAATCCCCCACAATAATCAACAAAGGATCAACATGTTTCGGTTCTAAAAAAAGTTCAACTGTTCCTTCAGATGCACAAGTCATTGAAAGGACTGTAACTCCTTCCTCCACGTGGGCCGGCGGCTGCGGGGTTATAAGCAAAAGCCTTTTTTCTCCAGTTCGAAGACACTCCTGTGCTTGATTGATAACTAACTCCCGCGTACAATGCCCACCTACAAAACCTACCATTTTTCCATCTGCTGTCACAATCGCCTTATCACCAACTGTCGCTGAACTTGGTCGCACACGGCGGACAACCGTCACCATGACATACGGTTCAGCTCGTTCATCCATGCCCTTTGCTGTTTCCCAAACAAGATCCATTTTGTATGGCCCGGCGGCGTTAACGCCACCGGGCTTTTCCCTCCTTAATCGATGTTAATCTTAGCATGCTGGTACTGAATTATTCATTAATACCGTGTTTTCTCAAAATTTCCCATATCTTCCATGGATAAAGTGGCATGTCAATGTGCTCTACGCCAAGTGGTGACAGGGCATCCACCACCGCATTGACAAACGCGGCTGGAGAACCGACATTCGGCGACTCTCCGACGCCTTTTGCGCCAATCGGATGATGCGGCGACGGTGTCACCGTCCGATCTGTTTCCCAATGTGGCGTGTCCAGAGCTGTCGGGACTAAATAGTCCATCCAGTTTGGCGCCAGACAGTTACCGTTTGAATCGTACGGAATATCTTGCATGAACGCAATGGCAAACCCTTCCGTTAGTCCTCCGTGTACCTGTCCCTCAACGATCATCGGATTGATCACGTTGCCGCAATCATCAACGGCCAAGAACCGCCGCACTTTGACAGCTCCCGTTCCCTTGTCAATATCGACCACCGCGATGTAGGCCCCGTGAGGGAAAGTGAGGTTCGGAGGATCATAGTAGTAGGTCGCTTCCAAACCAGGCTCCACGCCATCAGGCACATCCGTGTAGGCGGCAAAAGCCACATCTTTCATCGTCACCGATTTCCCAGGCAAACCTTTTGCGGAAAAGGCGGTGCCGTCCCATACAACGTCATCTTCACCGACTTCTAGCAGATGAGCGGCGATTTTGCGAGCCTTTTCGCGAATTCTGCGCGCGCAGAGCGCTGCAGCAGCCCCAGCTGTCGGCGTAGAGCGGCTGGCATACGTGCCTAATCCATAAGGAGCGGTATCGGTATCCCCTTCCTCAATCAACACGTCATCCGCACTCAGTCCGAGTTCTTCCGCGATGATTTGGGCGAATGTCGTCTCATGCCCTTGGCCTTGGTGCCGCACACCGAGCCGCGCAATCACCTTGCCAGTTGGATGGATGCGAATTTCCGCGCTGTCGAACATCTTGATTCCAAGAATGTCGAATGTATTTTTTGGCCCTCCACCGACAATCTCCGTAAAAGTGGAGATGCCAATCCCCATGAATTCACCGCGTGCTCGTTTCTCTGCCTGTTCTTTGCGCAATTCGTCATATCCAATCCGTTCCAAGGCAAGTTTCAACGTTTTTTCGTAGTCTCCGCTGTCGTACACCCACCCGGTCGGAGATTTGTATGGAAACTGTTCCTTGCGAATGAAATTACGGAAACGCAGTTCGGCCGGATCCATCTTCAACCTTTGCGCCAGTACGTCCATTGTCCGTTCAATCAGGTACGCTGCTTCTGTGACGCGGAATGAACAGCGGTACGCAACACCCCCAGGAGCCTTGTTCGTATAAACTGCATCCACTTCGACGAACGCGGCCTTGAAATCATACGAACCTGTCACAATGTTGAACAGACCAGCCGGGAATTTGGTCGGATTGGCTGCCGCGTCAAAGGCACCATGGTCGGCGATAGTTTTCACCCGCAGTCCCAACACTTTGCCATCCTCGCGCGCAGCAATCTCGCACGTCATGTGGAAATCGCGCGCGAAAGAAGTGCTTGCGATATTTTCCGTTCTCGTTTCAATCCATTTCACAGGCACGCCCAACTTCACCGAAGCAGCAACTGCACAGACATATCCTGGATAGACACCCACTTTGTTCCCGAAACCTCCGCCAACATCAGGCGAAATAACGCGAATCTGGTGTTCAGGAATGCCGCTTAACATCGCGATCACAGTTCGATGGACATGAGGTGCTTGGGAAGTAACATAAAAAGTCAACCGACCTGTCGCTGTATTGTAATCAGCGACACATCCACACGGCTCAAGCGGCGAAGGGTGGACACGCTGGAAGCGCACATCTTGCTTGACGACAACCGGTGCATCACGAAAGACGTTCTCCGTTTCTTCTCGATCTCCCGACTCCCAGTGCCAGATATGGTTTGACTTTTTCTCCCGATCTTCACGGAGAATAGGAGCATCCGGCTCAAGCGCCTTGAACGGATCCACCACAACCGGCAATGGCTCGTAATCGACTTCGATCAACTGCAGAGCGTCTTCCGCTTGGGCGCGCGTCTCCGCAACGACGGCGGCGACTTCTTGGTACTGAAACAGAACCTTGTCCACAGCCAACACCATCTGTTGGTCGCCATTCAAAGTCGGCATCCACGCAAGGTTCATTTTGGCCAGATCTTCACCTGTGAGCACCAATTTGACGCCGGGCGCGGCCAATGCAGCTGATGTATCGATTCGACGAATGCGCGCATGCGCGTACGGGCTGCGTAAAATGCTCATATAAAGCATATTTGGAAGAATCACATCATCCACGTAGCGACCTTTCCCACGAAGAAACCGCGGATCCTCTTTGCGGGCAATCGATTTTCCCATTGGGCGCAACTCAGTCTGTTGAAGTGCCACTTGTGGCCACCTCCTCTAATGATTCTTGTTGAGTAGCCATTTTTTGGGCAGCGGACTTGACCGCCTTCACGATATTCACATATCCTGTACAGCGACAAATATTTCCAGAAAGTCCCTCGCGAATTTGCTCCTCAGTCGGCGCTGGATTGTTCTGAAGCAGTGCGTAGGAAGCCATTAGCATACCTGGTGTACAGTAGCCACACTGCAGGGCATGTTCCTCCCAAAATGCTTTCTGCAACGGATGCATTTCACCGTCTTTTTCCAATCCTTCGACCGTCAACACCTCACGCCCATCCGCTTGCACAGCCAATACGGTGCACGACTTGACGGCTTTCCCGTCCAACAGCACTGTACAAGCACCACAGCTCGTTGTATCACAACCGACATGCGTACCCGTTAGTTTCAGTTCATCACGCAGGTAATAGACTAACAACGTACGTGGGTCAACATCTGATTCGTACAGTTGCCCATTAACCTTGACACGGATCTTCATTGGACTCCCACCTTTCCATGCAACTCTTCCGCGATTTCGCGAAGTGCGCGTGCAGCAAACACACGTAAAAGATCTTTCTTATAGTCTGCGCTACCCCGTAGGTCACTAACGGGATCTGCATTTTCCGGCACAAGTTTTGATACGTTCTCAATCGTCTTCGCTGTCAAACGTTCTCCTATGAGAGCCTCCTCTGCCTTAACAGCTCGCAAAGGGATTGGCCCGCAATTGCATATGCCGATTCCTGCCTCAGACACACGACCGTCATTGTCAACAGCGATCTGCACAGCCAGCCCCGCAATTGCGAAATCGCCAGCTTTACGTTTGAGCTTCATATAACGGGCAGCTACAGGTTTAGTTGGAATTGGCAAGTGCAACGCAACGGCAAGTTCATTTTCATTCAGCGATGTGGTAAATGTATCTACCAAAAACTCGTCAATCGGAATCAATCGATTCCCCTCTGGTCCTTGTGCTTCCACCACCGCATTTAAGGCAAGCATCGCAGTCCCCCAATCTGAGGCAGGATCTGCGTGAACGAGCGAACCGACAACCGTACCGAGGTTGCGAATCAATGGATCTGCAACCCAGTGGGCAGTGCGGGACAGAAGCGGAAATTGTTCACGGAGTTCTATCGCATGCTCCAACTCAGCTTGACGTGTCACCGCGCCGATCCGCAATTTCCCGTTGACTTTACTCCATCCTTTAAGCTCATCGAGCTTATTAATATCAATAATTACAGCGGGAGCCGCGACCCGTAACTTCATCATTGGTAATAGACTTTGACCGCCTGCCAATACTTTGCCGTCGTAACCGTACTCATCCATTAGGCGGATTGCTTCGTCAACAGATGTCGGTGCTTCGTATTTGAATGCATTGGGAAACATTTAGAAACCCCCTTTTGTCTAGATGACGAGAGCATTGTGAACAAGTCTTCTTTGGTTGCGCGCATTTCGCGCCTTCTTTGTTGGATTCGCCATCACCTATCTCTCGCCTGACTAAGAATTTCGCTTCAATGTTTAAACTATTACTTTACCTTTCTCTGAACCTTCACACGACTTAAATCGGTGGGTTCTGACGTACTTAAGAGTTTTTCTTACACCTTCGTGCAAGCGCTTACTATTGTTCCGTAAACTTTATGCACAAACACCTCACTAGTGCTTATCGCCCTGTCGGCTCGGTTCCAAACCGTTTTTCATTTCATCCCAAGACTTAAGTCACGGGATTTCGTGGTATATACATTTGTAAATTGAATATGTGTATGCGGCAGACTTACATAGGAGATATAATTGCATCGCATAGAGTTTTAAATAAATAGACCTTTCAATCTCTAAATGTTTACCTCCTTTCCAATTTCAAATTTTGTAACTTCGCTGTGTTGGTGATAAAAAATTATGTAGTTCTTGTTGAAGGGGTACATCTAGGGTGATTTTTACAAATATTATGGTAACAACAATATTCAGAATTGTCAACTTATATAAGGTAGTAATAAAAAACATTATTAGTTCTAAAATCTTCGACTCCGTCAAATTAGCAAAGTTATTTTAGTAGTTTAACGGCTGTGGGAAAACAAGAATGATTAGAGATGATGTGAATTTGTATATTATTACTATTTTTTAAATTATTATATATCAACATTCTTCTTGATCTTTTTATCAGTTGAGAAAGTTTATAGAGTATAAAGCAGCGATCGTTGGCGTTCGGGTGGTATTGGTTCCTCCGAAGAATACTTCCTGCAACTGTCCGATTTGCGGGCATGTTGCCAAAGAAAGCAGACCGTCAAGGGGTCAGTTTTGTTGTCGCGCTTGTGGGTACGCTGCCCCTGCCGACAACGTGGCTGCGGAAAATATCCGCAGGGCTGTAGTCAACAGCCGAACCCGGCAGCCAATTAGCTAGCTGCAAGCTCACGGCTTAAGCCGTTGGGTAGTTGACATAGTCACGTCTCCTGATAAGAAAGAAGCCAAATAGGCCTCTTTCTTTCGAAAACGGCTCCCGGGAAAGGAAATGTACGAAAGTTAAACTCCTGTTTTTTTATAGATGATTGACAAAAGGTGGGCAGAACGCAAACTAAGAGGGACAGATCACTAAAGAATCCCCACTTTCACCGACGTTAGCTGGTAAGTGGGGATCATCAAAACCTTCCCGATCGAAAAATCGAATATAAAAGCCAGCAAAACATTAAGGTAGCGACGCAAAAGCCAATCTCGATCGCCGGGATTTTCCATAGCAATGTTGATTGTCGGCCCATCGACGAGCCGATGATGATGCCGACCATAATAATGCTGAAAGAAAGCAAAACAATGCTAAACGATAAGCGGTTACTGATTTGGTCTAATTTTCTCAATAGAAAATCCAAATCCGGAATGCCGATCTCCAGGCGTACTTTTCCTTGTTTCATCAGCCTCGTTAATTCTTTAACATTTTTTGGCAGATCCACGAACAGTTCCCCATAATCGGAAAGGCGTTTCCATGCCATTTCCGCTACGTTTTTCGGCCGCATCCGCTCCTTTAGCAGCTGGCGACCAAACGGTTCGGCAAAGTCGATAACGCTAAAGTCGGGATCCAGTTTTTCCACGATCCCTTCCACCGTCAGCAGCGCCTTCCCTAACAACGTTAAATCGCTCGGAATGCGGATCGAGTGGCGGAACGCCACGTGAAGCAAATCCTGAACCGCTTCGCCGAGGCTGACTTGGCTCAACGGAATATGATAATATTTTTCTCTTACTTGCTCGATATCCTGACGCAGTTGGCTTACATCTACCTCATCTGGCATCAAGCCCATATCCCCGATCGCTTTCATGACTCCATCAGTGCTTTGGCGCATCAAAGCGATAATGAGGGACGATAAGTGATATTTCATTTCCGGAGTGATTCGCCCCACCATGCCGAAATCAATGAACGCAATCACGTCTCCTGGCAAAGCTAACACATTTCCCGGATGGGGATCGCCATGAAAAAAGCCTTCCATAAAAATTTGCTGGAACATTCCCTTTGCCAGCCGCTCCGCGAGAATTTTTAAGTTATGGCCGCCCTGTTTCAGACACTCCAGTTCTCCAAGTTTGATGCCCTCCACATATTCCATCGTCAGCACTTTTTTTGTGGAATAGTCCCAAAACACTTTTGGCACATAAATCGTCGGATCGCTTTGAAACTGTTTGGAAAATTTCTCGGCATTGCGCGCTTCTACGGTGTAATCGAGTTCTAGACGAAGCGATTTCGATAGTTCGTCCAATATATCACGGATGCGATATCGCACCGCCCACTCTAAGCGGCGTTCCGCGAGCACGGTCAAATCTTGAAGAATCTCCAAATCCGTTTCAATGATCGCGGCAATATGCGGGCGCTGGATTTTCACCGCCACCTTTTCGCCGGAATGAAGGACCGCCCGATGAACTTGTCCGATTGAAGCAGCGGCAAGGGGAGCTTCCTCAAAAGACCGAAAAATATGGTCCAGCTCCCCTCCCAGCTCCTCCTCGATAATACGGCGAACATCGGCAAACGAAAAAGGCGGGACTTGATCTTGCAATTTTTCCAGTTCACGAATAATTTGTTCTGGAATTAAATCGGGTCGTGTGCTGGCCAGCTGGCCTAATTTCACGAAGGTTGGTCCTAATTCCTCGAGCACAAGGCGGATGCGCTCGCCAATCGTTTTTCCATTCTTCTCCTTTTTGTCCACACGCAGCCGTTGCGGAAGGGGAAGAAACTGAGAAAATCCGATTTCCTCGACCACCATTTCAAAGCCATGGCGAAGCAAAGCAACAGCGATATCTCGATAACGGCTCATATGACGCATTCTTTTGCCAATCATCCGTCCATCCCCTTTAATGGCCAGGAGCCATGGGTGGCCCCGTTCGATTACTTGTCTTCTTTTTCTTCTAAGCGGCGGATTCGTTGCTCTAATTGTTGCAGCTCGTCTTTCGTTACCAAATCGAATTTATCGATCACTTGTTTGATCTGTTCGCGCACGATACGTTGCAATTCTGCTTTTCTTTCTTCTGTTTGCTGCTTCCACTGATCGATAATATCCTTCGATTCTTCGAGCGACAATTCCCCTTTTTTCACCAATTCGTCAATTAGCTTTTCTACTTGTTCCTTGCTCGCTAACGCCAATCCGAGTCCAAACGCCAGCCCTTTTTTGAGAATGCTCATAATGGATGCGGCCTCCTTTTAATTTTTACAACATGATACCACTTTCACAATCTTGTGTCGAGCTCTCCCATTCGCAATGAAAGCGCCCTTCATTTTTCGTTTACCCATCCGCATTAGCAAATAAAACAAAGAAGTAATGCTAACCATAAACTACTTACAGTAGTTGATGCTGTTCGCTAAAATCACTGACCCCAGCTTCCCTGTTTTTGCGTTAGAAAGCCGTACTTGTATTTGAATGTTTTCCAATCCCGCTGTTATATTGTCTAGACGCCCAGCCCATGTTGGACCATCCGTTTCCGGGGTTGGATAAAGCGGGAAACGCCAGCTTATGACATTTGGGATGAAGACAAAACCTTCGAAGCGATCATAATCTCCGAAAGAGGAGGGTTTAGGCAAATGAAGAGCATGAATGCTAATGCTGGCGCGCGGAAAACTTGGGGTTAATTTTACTTTATACACGAGAGCCGCCCCCATCGCGTTTGGATAACCGCTGTCTACTGGCTTTAATATTAAACTGCAAGGGACAGACACAGATGAAGCGGCCTTTGTTTGCATAGGACTGAAAACGACAGATCCAAATAAGAGTAAAGCCAACACCAATTGTTTCATGAACTCCCTCCTCGCACATGTCACTTTGGTTAGTTTTCCTTTTAGACTGTCTTTTTATGAAACAAGCTTTGTCTTCTTTCGAAAACGCATAGCGGGCGAAAGGAAGTGGAATAGTATCATTGGACATTCGGTGGGAAGGAGGTATAAACAGTTTGTTAAACATCTATAAAAAAATGTATGAAATCATGTAAATATCTCCTGTTATTGAACGTGGAGAGGCGGATGTTCTCCATCTTTTCCACCCTCTCCTGTCTGATGATAAAAAATCATCTCCCCCTTCCGCATGTAAAAAGGAAATGAAGAAGATTTGGCGAATATATGTTCTGAAGGATCCAAACAAGGAGGAAGGCAAGGGGATGAAAACGGTTCGGGGGATGAAAATCGTTTCCAATGATGAAGCACAACTTCGTTCATTAGATGAGTTGATGCGCGTCTTTGGTTCCGCGAAGCGATACGCGTTCAACCGCTTGCTGGAGGGAAGGAACGCAAAAGACATCATCAAGCACCTTCCGCACCCATTTCGGCTTAACAAACGGTTTGCCGAAGATGCGGTCTTGCTTGCTCAATCGCTGATTTCTTCCCAACGTGAGCTGCTTCCAATAAGGCTGGAGGATGTGCAAGCGAAAATCGAGAAAACGGAAAAGAAAATCGATGAGTATCAACATGGTCGAAAAACACCGAAAAAAGTCGATCTTCCAACATGTTTAGCCGGATTACACCGACGATTAGAAAAACTGAAATCCAAAGAAGCCGAGCTAAAACACCATCTCGACCAAGGAACGATTCCACGTGTGATTTTTGGCGGAAAACAAAACTTTTACAAGCGCTTGAAAGGAAACATCACGAACGAAGAATGGAAAGATTTGCGCTCCAATCAGTTGTATGCCAGAGGCGATAAAAGCAAAAAAGGAAATTTAAATATTCGCCTCGTGTATGACGATCACACTGATGAATGTTATGTAGAAATTGCGAATCCACTTGGACAACAAAAAGGAAAACACGCTCCCCGCTTGAGGTTACTTGTGTCTGTACCTGAAAAATATGAAGAGGAAATCATCGATCTCGTCATGGGAGAACCAGTCGGAGTAAATGCAAAAGGAAAGCCGATCATCGAATATCAACCATATACTGTTGAAATCAAACGCAAAAACGGAGAATATTATGTCCATCTTATCTATGAAGAAGAGGTATATGGCAGGGAACTTGCCTATGATGAACCGATTCAAGCGGAACGGATCGCTGGGATTGATATCAATATTGATCGAATCGCCGTAAGCATCGTTTCAAAACAAGGAAACTTTCTTCAATCAAAGGTGTTTTACTGTCATGAACTGGAATACGTAAGAGCGAATAAGAGAAATAACCTCATTGGTGAAACGGTGCGCGATGTATATGACTGGCTGCTTCAAGAGAATGTTGGGGCAGTGGTCATCGAAAACATCCAACTAAGACAGCAGCACGATACAGACAAACGATTCAATCGCTTGACCCATCATTTCAACAAGAAAAAACTGACGGAAATGATCCTTCGTCGGGGCTTAAGGCTTGGGTTTCGCATCAAAAAAGTGAATCCGGCGTACACAAGTGTTATCGGTCGTTTCAAGTATATGAAAAAATATGGGCTATCCGTCCATGAAAGTGCCGCTTTGGTGATTGGCAGACGAGGATTAGGGTATCGTGAACGATTGCCAAAAGAACTCATGGACACCATAAAAACGAAAGTGAAACGCCATTTGGTTGCCGTGTTAGGGTCGATGGAAGAATCCTACAAGCAATCGAAAAGCGGAACGAAACAACGACAATATCTCGGCATGATGTTACGCAAAATCGAGAGCTTCAAACAAGAGCATGAATGGTCATTATGGAACATCTTGCACAAATTCTGTTGGCTGAACCAGTATCAAATTCAACTAAGGGAGGTGTAGACCTGGTTACTAAAATCGTTGTCGTGTACGGACCGAGGGAAGGAATGGTGCACGACAGGTGCCGTCGCTAACAGCGAGCCACGGGTTGTCTTTCACAGCAGGTGAATGACAAGGGGATTCCCTTCCTGATGGAACTCGGTGAGAATCCGAGCGGCAAGCGGTGTTTCCTGGTTCCATCGCGATGTGTCGATTTTTATAGATTTTAGTAACCAGGCAGACGAAATGCCAAAGGAAGAACTCCGTTACGGCGAGGATTATAAATTTATCCCTGCCACTTCGGTCACCAGCGGGATGAGCGTGGAAATACGGCCGGATTTATATTGCCATACGGTTCAAATTGTCAACATTTGCCTTGTCGGCGATCCTGACAAAAAAGAGTTTGTCCTGGTGGATGCCGGAATGCCAAAATCAGCGAACGATATCATCGCTGTCACCGAGAAGCGGTTTGGCGCCAACAGCCGACCGCAGGCGATCATCTTAACACACGGCCACTTTGACCACGTCGGGGCGATTATTGAACTTGTGAAACATTGGAACGTTCCTGTTTATGCTCATGAAGCAGAGATGCCTTATTTAACAGGAAAAGCGCGCTATCCGGAGCCAGACCCGTCGGTGGAAGGCGGAATGGTGGCGAAAATGTCAGCGTTTTTCCCAAATGAACCGATCGATTTAGGCGATCATGTTCAAGCGCTGCCTAGCGATGGCACGGTACCGCACTTGCCGGATTTCCGCTGGATTCATACGCCTGGACATACGCCAGGCCATATATCGCTGTTTCGCGACAGAGACCGCTCACTAATTGCCGGAGATGCGTTTGTCACCGTCCGCCAAGATTCCTTGTACAAAGTGTTCACGCAAGAAATGGAAATTAGCGGACCGCCGCGCTACTATACGACCGACTGGACCGCCGCTCGCGAATCGGTAAAGAAACTGGCGGCATTGCAGCCAGAAGCAGCTATTACAGGACATGGCGTGCCAGTATCAGGTGAAAAACTGCGGGAAGGATTAGCGAAGCTAGCAAGCGAGTTTGACCGGATCGCCGTGCCGGATTATGGAAAATATGTTCATTGACAAATTTGCCTCCCGCAAACATCCGGGAGGCGCCACTTTTACTGGTGATATGCGTAATTGAATAGCACATATGCCGCAACAAGCAATCGTTCCCATTCTTCATAGCCTTCGTTCACTCGAAACGTATAACGCCAGCGCAACAGCTGCGAACGTTTCCCTTCAGCGATCATTTTTTCATCTAACCAGACTTCCGTGCGAGAAACCATTTCCGGTGACTGAAAAAACAGCGTTTTTCCCTCTATCTCTACTATCATGCGCTCACGCAGCTTCAACTTGTTTTTCCATGAATAATCCGTACGCGCCAATGCGACAACCGCTCCATTTTGTGCAATATGCCACGTATCATTCACACGAAACAACTTTTCCCGCTGCTCTATAATTTGTACCGAAGTTCCATCCGCAAATGTAAACGACAAATTTAAGTACCACTGATTTCGATCGGAAAAAATACTATTGACAATGCGCTGCCATGGACGTGGAAAGAAGCGCCGAAACTCCCCCATCTGTTTGGCTCCCTTAAACAAGCGCTTTTTTCCAGTCCAAAATCGTTCCGCCATATGCGTATGCCAAACATCTTCGTCTTCCGCCCCTTCATAACGGGCATCACGCCAATTCTGCCAGCATTCGATTCCCCAAATCAACAGCGCCCCGGCTAGAAAACTCGAGGCAATAAGCAGCTGGTCCCATTCAAATTTTCCTAAAATGAAAAACCGCAAAGCGATCCCAATCAATGCGACGACGAAAAATAACAACAATTTCTCCAAAATGCCCCACTCCTCTCCGAATAATAGTAGACGAAAGAAGAGTGGAAAAAGTTTCAATTCTATTAACGAATTGGGATTTGCTTCGTTTTATCATGTTTATGCTCGCGATAATAACGTACCATCACCGGAATAACATCGCGAAAGTCAGGGCAGCTTTTTGCAGCACCGTTTTCGCCTCGGTTGCGTTGTAAACAGCGGTACACTCAAAAAACATTAGCGTTGTTACACCAAAACCGATTTTATTAATTAACTCCTCATGAACTCGAACGCGTTGCCGCCACGAGCGCCGCCTGCCCGAGACTAATGCCGCCGTCGTTAGGCGGAACCCTTTCGCCGATCCAAACGTGCATATCGCTTTTAAGAAACAACTCCTTCAAATCGGTTAACAAAAGCGAATTTTGAAATACGCCGCCGGATAACACAACTGTGTCAATCCCATAGGTCGCTCCTAAAGAACGAACACTTCTAAATACGCCTTCGGCGATGCTTCGATGAAACGCGCGAGCAATAACCGCCACATCTTTACCGTTCAAACGGTCTTCCACCATTCCCTTCAAAAGAGGACGGTAGTCAAGCTCTTTTCCGTCCCATGGAAAAGGATATACCTTCTCTAATGGAGCTGTACGAGCTAAATGCTCGAGCCAAATGGCTGCCTGACCTTCAAACGAAATGACGCCGGTAAATCCTAAAAGGGCAGCTGCTGCGTCAAACAATCGGCCAACAGACGTCGTAGGAAAGGTGCGCAATCGTTTTTCTACCATCTTTATCGCCGTGAAAAAACGTTCAGGGAACGAAAGCCGCTTTCCGATGGTCATGGCCAATTCTGTCTCATCCACAAAGAAACCAGCCAACGCTTGAAGCGGGACACGAGCCGCCGCATCCCCGCCAGGAAGCATGGCGTAACGAAGATGGCCACACCGTTCTAATCCTTTTGTGACGCTTCCGACAAACAGTTCGCCACCCCAGATTGCTCCATCATCCCCAAATCCGGTTCCATCGAACGCAACTCCAACCACTTGTTTTTCAAAAGCGCTTCGCTCCGCCAGCACGGACGCCACATGAGCACGGTGGTGCTGAATGCCGATACGTTGATAAGCTTCTAGACCGTGAGCAAAGGCGGTAGAACGATAATCAGGATGAAGATCATGCGCCACAATCGTTTCCTCGAATGAAACATCATACATCGACAAAAGGTCGTAGACCGTTTGCTCAAATGACATATATGCTTCGTATTTCATCAAATCCCCTAAATGCTGGCTAATGATCGCCTGTCCATTCACCACTAATGTGACGGTGTTTTTCAAGTCGGATCCGACGGCAAGAATTGGCCGATCGCTGGGCAATTTGGCAACAGGAAGCGGCGCATACCCCCTCGCCCGCCGAAGTACGGTAGGGCCAAATGGGCTGACGCGAACAACGGAATCATCGACGCGGCGGGCAATAGGACGTTCTCCAATAAGCCACGCGTCAGCAATCCCTTCAAGCGCCTTGATCGCTTCTTCATCTTCATAGATGATCGGTTCACTAGAACGGTTGGCACTCGTCATGACGAGCACAGCCGGGGCATCGAAGTGAAACAGTAAATGATGGAGAGGGGTATACGGAAGCATCACCCCTAAATCGGAATTATCAGGCGCTACTCCCGGGAGCAATCGGCGCGCCCGCGCCAATACGATGGGACGGACGGACGATGTAAGGAGATCCTCTTCTTCCGCTGATATATCGATAAGGGTTTTTGCCGTCTCGATATCTTTCACCATCAATGCGAACGGTTTTTCGCCGCGGCGTTTTCGCCTTCTAAGCTCCCATACCGCTTCTTCGTTTTCAGCATCACACGCCAAATGATAACCGCCAAGCCCTTTGATCGCTACGATGCGCCCGGAACGGAGGAGCTCTACCATTTTTTTCAATGCTTTTTCATCACCATAAATTTCCCCTTCCTGCCACCGAACATAATAATGAGGACCGCATTCGGGGCAAGCAGTCGGCTGGGCATGAAACCGGCGATCTGTCGGCTCATGATATTCTGCCGAACAAGCCGGGCACATGGGCCACGCGCGCATCGTTGTATAAGGACGGTCATATGGTAGACGCTCAATGACCGTATACCGAGGGCCGCAATCCGTGCAATTGATGTACGGATAAAGATAGCGGCGGTTAACCGGATCGAATAGTTCCGACAAACATGCCGAACAGACTGCAAGATCCGCAGGAATTTGCACCGTCGGCCGATCATGGCGCGTGCTTGTCAAAATTTCAAAATCAGACGCTCCTTGTATAGCCGCATCCTTGATTTCCAAATTGGTTATTTTCGCTGAAGAAGGGGGGCGCTCCGTAATTTCTTGAACAAATTGTCGAATGGCGCTCACATCTCCTTCCACATGAATCTCCACGCCGCTTTCTCCATTGCGCACCCATCCGCTGAGCTTCCACCGTTTTGCGGAACGAAAGACAAAAGGACGAAAACCAACCCCTTGCACAACACCATAGATGCAAATACGCTGCGCTATTTTCATGATGAATCACCTACTTTCACTTCGTTTTGAGCGGGAGATTCTTGGGCGATCCCTTCTAACGAAGAGAAGTGGACGAAGCTCTGCGAACTGTCCCAACCTTGAATGTACGTTGAACTTGATACGTTGACGTATCGCTTCGTTCTCGCATTCGGTTAACATGGGCGCATGATGGTGGAAGATGTTACGTGACAGATCTTTTCCTGCCCCCACATCTTCCGTTTTCACAGAGCAATCTGTACTTTGATTACGGGACATATGTTCGTTTGTTTCTACGAAAAGAAAAGGCGATTTATCTCCCGTTTTCATTTGGCTACATCCTGCCCATTAGAAGCGGGAGTCTTCTCGCCTATTTAATCCATTGAGGACGGTAACGCAACAACACACCCGCGGCCGGAAACCCCTACTTGAATGACTCGCCCATCTTCCACTAAGACGGGGACGGTGCCTCCTCCCGTCAAAGCAAGGAGCCGCTTTAACGCTTCTTTGTCTTCTTCGACATCGTACTCTATAAATTCGTTTTCGTCCCATAACAAACTTTCTCGCAATTCCCTCGTATAAGGACATCCTTTCGCACCATAAAGTTCCAGCATCTTTATTCTCAGCCTCCAAAGAGAGATTAAGAATTCTCATGATTGATTAACAGATACGCGGCAATGGGTCGCCGATCAGCATATCAATCATTCGCGTGCCTCCATACCGGGAACGTGCTAAAACTGCTTTTTTTGGTTCTGCCTGTATTTCGCCGATGCGCTGCGCATCCTCTCCGCCTGGCACGCTTCTCAGCGTTTTTAACGCGATATCGGCGTATTCCGGCGAAACGATGGCGAGAAACTGCCCTTCATTCGCAATATGAAGGGGATCCAATCCTAAAATTTCACAGGCACCGCGTACTGCCGGGCGTACTGGAATTGCCTCTTCATCGAGCATAACAGCCACCTGAGCATCCCGTGCTAATTCATTTAATGCCGTCGCCACGCCGCCGCGGGTTGGATCGCGCAACCATCGCAACCCCGGAGCTGCCACCTCAATAAGCGCTGATACAAACGGCCAGAGCGGACGAGTATCGGAAGTAAGATCGGCTTCCAAATCCAATTCCCCTCTAGCCAAGAGAACAGTAATCCCATGGTCTCCAATCGGACCAGACAGAATGACTTGATCACCCGGTTGAACGTTTTTGGCTGAAAGAGAAACGCGTGGATCTGTGAGGCCGATGCCGGCGGTAGTGATAAACAGCCCGTCCGCTTTTCCATGCTCCACTACTTTCGTATCGCCCCCGACCACAGGCACTCCAGCGCGTTGGGCCGCCTTAGCTATAGCTGCCACTTCCCGCTCCAGTTCCGATGTCGCCAACCCCGCTTCTAAAATAAGTGTAGTCACTAAAGCTAACGGTTTGGCTCCCCCCATCGCCAAATCGTTTATCGTTCCATTGACGGCAAGTTCGCCGATAGACCCTCCCGGAAAGACGCGTGGATTGACAACAAAGCTATCTGCTGTAAACGCCAATCGGCATCCATCTGCGTCAACATACGCCGCGTCATTTAATTCTGTCGGCTTGTCCCCCATCATATAAGGAACTAGCAGCCCTTCGATCAGTCTTCGGCTTGCTTTCCCACCGGCGCCATGGGCCAATTCAATGCAAGAATCAGTAAAATGCACTTTGGCAGTCTTCATGTTCGCCCCTTCCTTTCTTTTATTTCCCCACTGTATCTTGCAAATGAACGTAATGGTAATAGGCAGCGCATGCTCCTTCCGATGACACCATGAGAGCGCCCACAGGATGTTCCGGAGTGCATTCTTTGCCAAACAGTTTGCATTGATGTGGTTTTAACACACCTTTTAACACTTCTCCACATTGCGCCATTTGCGGATCGTTCACACGGGCTCCTTCGATTTGGAAACGTACCTCCGCATCCCACTTAGCGAATTCAGGGCGCAATTTTAGCGCAGACTGCGGAATTGTCCCAAGTCCCCTCCATTCGAAAAGAGGCCGAATTTCAAAAACTTCTTTCATGACGTCAAGCGCTGAAATATTTCCTTCGGATGGAACGACACGACTATATTGATTTTCGACTTCAAACCGCCCTTCGCGCATTTGTTTCACAAGCATAAGGATCGATTGCAATAAATCGAGCGGTTCAAAACCGGAGATGACTATAGGTTTTCGGTATTTTTTCGCGATAAATTCATAAGGATGGGCGCCGATTACCGATGAAACATGACCAGGCCCAATAAACCCGTCAATGCGCATATCCGGAGAATCCAAAATCGCCTGAATCGCAGGTATAATCAGGACGTGATTGGAAAATACAGAAAAATTGGACACATCCAGTTCACGAGCGCGCATCAGCGTCAATGCCGTTGACGGAGCGGTCGTTTCAAAACCAATCGCAAACAGCACAACTTGCCGATCAGGATGATCCAGCGCTATTTTTAAAGCATCTAAAGGAGAATAAACCATGCGAATATCGGCCCCTCTAGCTTTTAGTTCGAGAGGCGTTCCATGCTTCCCGGGAACACGCATCACATCACCGAAAGCGGTGAAAATGACGTTTGGCTGCTGGGCAATAGACAGTCCATCATCCATGCGTCCCATTGGAAGAATACAGACAGGGCATCCCGGTCCATGAACAAGTTCAATATTTTCCGGCAGCAGATTTTGCAATCCAAATCGAAAAATAGAAAAGGTATGTCCTCCGCAAACTTCCATAAAACGATAATGATAATTTGGATCGACGAGACGGTGGATTTCTTCGGATATCTTGCGGATTAGTTCTGGATCGCGAAACTCGTCAACATATTTCATCGTCGTCATAAAACTACACCTCCCATATTTGGATCACCAACACCTATCTGCATACATATCGCCTTATACTGAACGAGTCATCATCGACAAACAATCTGTCTTTTGTTGTATCAAGCCTCCAACGTTGTCTATTTATGCAAAAAAGATAATGGTTCAAACTTTTTCTTTATCAAATTGATAGCCTTTTACTTCCTCTATCGCTTCGTCCGATTCATCTAACATGCTAAGCAATCTCAATTGTTCGGCCGCCTGTTCTTCACTGATTTTGCTCATCGCAAATCCAACGTGAATGAGCACCCAGTCTCCAAGAAGGAGGCGCTCCTTTTTCAATAAGTCAATGTTAATTTTGCGGCGCACACCACAAACATCGACCACGGCATAATGATGATCATCATCAAACATTTCTACAATTTGGCCTGGAATAGCCAAACACATGGATGCGTCCCTCCCTTTTTTATAATAAATTCGAAATTTCGGACGTTAAATTTTAATAAAAAAGACGAAATTCTTTCTTGCAACTACACAGTTCCCTCAAACTAGAAAATTCCCTATGCTTTTATATTTATCTGAATTCAAGACGCCAAATGATGACGCGGTTATTTCCCGAATCAGCGATGGCCAGCCGATGTTGATGACACCAAATCCCGTACGGCCAGCATAGTGAATCCCTTGTTACGGCTTGCCAGCGGTTTTCTCCCATCCCTTCGAAATCCGCCTGACCAATAACGTACGAAGCAGGATGATACGTGCCTTTTCGCGGCAACTCAGTAAAAAGAAGGATGCGGCTGTTGGCCGTATCTGCCACCGCAAGCAAATTGCCGCATAGCGCGATCCCGTAAGGAAACCGAAATCGCCGGGGACCTTGCGGGACATGGGGAAGTTCAAATGATTGAGTAAAATCTTGTTGACCGAGAACTAAATCAGCTGGCCGATCTATCTCTGGAGGTGGCGTGTAACCGAGGACGCGGTGATTGCCCGCATCCGCAACATATAACGTATTTCTATCGCCGGCAATAGCATGAGGCCAGCGATATGTATCCATTCCTACGCCTTTTCCCCGATTTTCGCTGTTCGCATAACCATTGGGTTGTCCAAGAATCAAATCGGGAACACGGTCATCTTCCGGCAAACCTTTCCACCCTAAAACTCTGCGATTTCCCGTATCAGCTACGTAAAACCATCCATTAATGTAAGCAAAACCATATGGCCAATAAAATCCCATCGGACTGACTTTTCCTCCCCGATTAGGGGATGTTTCGGACAAATCGGCCTGTCCTAAAACATAATCGGGAGGTTGGTTATTTATTTTCGGCAATGTTTCCCAAATGAGCAGACGATGGTGCCACGCATCTGCGACAAATAGCTTTCCTTCAATGACCGCAACACCAGTTGGGAGATGAAACAGTTTTGGTCCCTCTGTTTCAAAATCAGGCTGACCTAAAACGATGTCAGCCGGCGCATGATCGTTCTCCGGCCAACCGTACCAAATGAGCACGCGATGGTTGCCGCTGTCGGCCACCACTACAACATCATCGTCTATATACACTCCACGCGGCGCATAAAGATGAATCCGGTTTGGCTGAGCCGGAGGCAACGCAAGACCACCCGGGGCCGGTCCCCCCAACCACCGTTCAGGATAAGCGGTCAACCTAATCGTATCCATATTTTCTGATCCTCCACCCGCACTGGAAATGGTTCTAGTTGCACGTGAGGTGCCGTCATGCATTCCCCGGTTGATAAATCAAAACGGAAGCCATGCCATGGACACGTAATAATAGGGCCGTCCACCATTCCTCCGTCAAGAGGCATCCCCATATGAGGACACTGATTGCGAAATGCCATTACCTTTCCATCCATGCGCACTAGCAAAACGTCGTGCTCCTCATGTGAAAAGCAAACAGGGCGGCCTTCTTCCAGTTCTGAAACGGATGGTCCTTGCACCCATCCATTTTGTTCTAAATTGCCGGTATCATCCATAACGTGAAACGGCAAGTAGCCGGAGGCCACTTCCTCTTCGACCATGACGACATTTTCGATTTCCGGAACACGGGCTTTAATCGCTTCCTCAACCCCGTTTTTCAGCGTCACAGCAGATAGTGAACAACCGGAGCAGGCTCCTTGGAGGCGGACATAAACCGTCTTTCCTTCTACTTTCACTAGTTCCACGCCACCGCCATGCGAACGCATATAAGGACGCACTTCTTCAAGCGCGGCAGCGACACGGGTAAACAAATCTTGTTTAATGATTCCATGCATCAAAAACATCGCATAAATAGAAGGATCTTCTACTGCCTTCAGCAGCAATTCTTTTCCCGCCTCCGTTTCACGAAACGTACGGACGAGCTTTCTAAGAGCATGTTCGTGAAACGCTTCGATGGCTTTTTTCAATTCCATCGCCTTCATCCGAGCGTCTTCTGGCAGTCCCTTAATCGAGTCCAACACCCGGTCCACCCGTTCGGCCAAAGCTTGAAAATCCTCTTCTTGCTGAATTTTCATGATCACTCACCTCCAAAAGCCAACGTTTGCTCAAGCGCTTCTTCGGTTTTCCGATGCAATAGGACGGCAAATGTTTGTTTGGCCATCTCCTGCAACATTTCTCCAACCGTAACACGTTCAACAATGTTAGAAAGATCATTGACACGCTGATTGGCTAAAGCCTGCAAAATCAAGCAAGAACCCGCCGGATTATCAAGAAGAGCGTCGCGAAAGAAAGCGTCCACAAATTCATTCAGCCATATTCCCTCTCCATCAGGATTTGCGCGAAGCCGTTCTAGCGCTTTTTGCACCCCTTCATTTCGTTGGATGATGCGTTCACTAAAACGGTCAACCGCCATAGCCAACAAAAGATTAAAGTATTGTTGTTCGTGGGGATTCATGCTATTCTTCCTCTCTTTCACACATTCTCCTGTTCATTTGGGCAATTTCCGCTAATATGTCTTCGACGGCATTCGCTGCCTCATGTTCTCCATATGTACGAAACAATCGACATGCCTCTTCCAATCGAGGTACTGCTCGAGAAAATGCGCCTAGATGTGCCAAAGCATTCCCTTGATTGGCTAAGACACGGGCATATCCTAGCGGATCATCTTTAGGACGGCGCACTTCAAGCACCTCTTCATAAAGAGCTACCGCTTCCCAAAGATTTTCTTCGAGATGAGATGTTTTCACATGCTGCAGTGCATTGGCTAGATTGACCGTGGCGCTTGCCCAAAGTTCCGGGTGTGTATCTTTTTTAAAAATGCGCAAAGCCTCTCTCAATGACTGAATCGCTGTCGCCGTGCGCAAATAGGCGCTGTGGTCTAAAGACGGCATGGCTAAATACGCTAATGCAAGATTCATATGAACAGTTGCATACTCTTCTGGATAACTATCTTTTCGATATACTTTCAGTGCTTCATGATAACATCTGGCCGCTTCTAGAAGAGAACCTTTCCGTCCTTCGGCTCCAGTTTGATACACTGAGCCTAATTGAAACCACAGCTCAGCCCTAGCTTCCTGAAAGGACGACGTTTCTAAAAGAGCGAGAGCTTTTTGGTATCCTTCTACCGTTTCCTTTCCGTGATCACCAAGCATTTGTTTTGTCGCCGCCCATTCCGCATAAAGCCGAGCGGAAAAAACAGGAGACACGTCCTCGACTATAGTGGCGGCTTCGAAAAGAAGCGGAAGCCCCGTCGGCCAATCTTTTCGTTGAAACGCGTCGTACGCTTGAGTTGCCAGTAAAAACGCCCGTACTTCTCCTGTAGTATCACCAAGCGGCGGGGGAGTTTCACACAATTTAAGGCGCCACGCCACTGCATCCAAAAGAAGGGAAAGATCCCCTGTGACCACTTCTTTGGCCAAAGTATACGTATGTGCTTGCGGATCTAAAATAAAACGGTTGTAAGCAGCTTCCGGCCCTTCCGGCAACAATGTTAAAACCTCTTCTTCGCTTTTTCCCTCAATCGCCGCAGCAAAAAAGCGCCAGCTCTCCGGCCAACTATCGGGAAAATGTCCGCGGAGAAGAAGGGATATGAATTGATCTGCTTCTGGAACTGGTGGTAAAAGAAAAAAACCTGCCGCTCCAGGAAAAACACCGATTGGCTGTGGCTGCAGCACTGTTATTCCCCCTTTTATAAAACTAAATGTGGAAACGAAAACTGAACCTCTGCCCGACTAAAGTCGGTAGATTCTGGCGTACGAAAGAGTTTTGCACTCCCTTTTGTTCCGTTAAGTATCATGGACAAACACTTCACTGGTGTTTAGCAAGCTGTCGGCTCGATTCAAAACCGTTTTCCGCTTCATCCCGATCACCATAGTCATGGGCTTTTGTGGCTATATATTTTTGTAATGATTACTTCTCCGTCATCGTGTCGGAACAAAAAAGTGGTATGCGAAGCGCTCCATATTGGTCATCCCATACGGCATCGCGAATTCCCGGCGTCACACCTTCAGGCAAAAATTCTTGGACAAACATGCTTCGATCTCCACGAGGATTGCGTAGTTTTAACAGTAATCCGCCCGCTCCCAAATGACTTACCGGCATCACCCACAGTTCTTCGCCACGTACTAAAGCGATGGCGGTTCCCGTAGGGAACCGCACCGCTTCTTCGGCGGGAATATGTAGATAACCCGTTGACGTCAGTTCAAGCTTCACTTCTTTTTCCTCCTAAGCGTTGAAGTAACTCCTCCGCCAAACGATCTAAGGCTGCTTCCACGGTTGGAGACAATCCAAATCCGTACGATAAGTTTTCAGCTTCGATCAGGAAAACGGTCACTTTCTTCGGAAAGCGACTTTTTAGAAGCCACCTACCTAAGGCAATCGCATGATCCCAGCGAAAATCGTGAAGGTTTACATCTTTTAGGGGAGGAGTTTCCACCTCTTCACCCGGAATTTCGAAAATCGTGCCCGGTTCAGCTCCTGACTTGCAGGCATCTACAAGAATCAGTTCATCTGCATCCCCGATTTGAAAAGCTACATCCATGCCAGCAGTTCCACCATCAGCCAAACGGACTCCCGTGGGAACCCCCTGTTCCCACAATTTACGGATCAGCATAGGTCCTGCTCCATCATCACTTCGGAGCAAATTGCCACATCCAATAATAACGGTCATACGAATTCCTGGTTACTAAAATTAAAATCTATAAAAATCGATACATCGCGATGGAACCAGGAAATACCTGAGTTCCATCAGAAAGGGAATCCTAATGTCTCACCTGCTGTGAAAGACACCCCGTAGCTCGCTGTCAGCGACGATACTTATCGTGCACCATTCCTTCCATCGGTCCGTACACGACAACGATTTTAGTAACCAGGTCTACACCTCCCTTAGTTGAATTTGGTACTGGTTCAGCCAGCAGAATTGGTGCAAGATATTCCTAATGACCATTTTACATGCGGAAGAGGGAGATGATTTTTTATCATAAGACAGGAGACAATGGAAAAGATGGAGAACATCCACCTCTCCGCGTCCAATAACAGGAGACATGATTTCATACATTTTTATAGATGTTTAACAAACTGCTTATACTTCCTTTTGCAAGCACACCACTTCAAGGAGCTGCCATTCCCATTATCGTTCCCTTTTTCAATGTTTTACTAGACTATTAGGATTACAGTTGTACGTGAATGCTGGCACGGCAGAAAAACGCTTTATCGCAAACTTCACATATTCGAGATATCAACACATTTTAATCACTTCATATTTGGCTAACTCTTTACGCGACTTAGCGTCATAAGCATGAACGGTGCAAACAAGACACGAATCATAGCTTTGGGCAATATGAGCCAATTCGACCGGATCTTCAGGATTTTTAATAGGTACACCGATCATCGCTGTTTCGATAGGTCCGCGCTGACCGTGACGATCTCGCGGTCCAATGTTCCATGCTGTCGGAGTAACAACTTGATAATTTTCAATTTTTCCATCTTTAATTTGAATCCAGTCAGCCAAAGCGCCGCGAGCCGCTTCCGTAGCCCCGAATCCACGCCCTTCAGGCAATTCTTTCGGCTTGATATAAAATTTCTCGTTTAAATCGATTTGCTTCAACCATTCCTTCATGCGCAAATAATATTTCGCGGCTTCGTGAAGGCGAGCCAACACGCGCACCATCGCACTTGGCCCGATTTCTTTAATAATGTTCAAAAATAGAGGATCATAATCCTGCCACTCTTGCGCACCAGGGCGACCAGCGATTACTTGGCGAGCCAACGGACCTACCTCCAGAGGAGTTTCTCCGATGCCCGGAATATCATAACGTGGTGCTTTAGCAAACGTATATTTTCCTTCTTTTTGTCCTTCGACCGGATCAAGTGGATCGGTTACTCCTTCAAACGGATGGTAAGAGCCGCTGCCACGATAGAAAGAATAGGTATGGTCTTCCCGTATCCGTGCTTGGTCAAAATCATGGAACTTTTCTCCATCAAATATGCCGGAACGGGCAATCAATGCAGCATTGCGCCCTTCAATCGTCGGATAGCGGTATTGCTGCGGATTAAAAAAGTTTCCAGCAGCTAAATAGCGTCCCGGACCTGCTCCATATTTGTCCAAGCCGATTTCCATGCTGTAGCGAATGAACAAGCCAAGATCGGAATCGCGGTGTTCCGGCTTTTCATCGAGCCATGCAAGAACATCGGCCCAAGTCTTGTTTTCCAGCCAGCGCTCGACAGAACAACCAAGAAGAATTTTTTCCAGCCAGGTTTCCCGATAATATTCCAAAATCGAGATAGAGCGGGTAATATCGGACAAAGTTGGCGCGCTAACAACGCCTCCAGGGACCATGAAGCTAGAATGTGGCCATTGTCCGCCAAAGATCGCGTAAATTTCCACTGGTTTAGCTGAAACAACGACGCCAATCTCATAATGTTCTCCCTCAAAAGGAGCCCAACGACGAACCACTTCATCGTACAACTTGGAAGAAGCGTAATTTCGATGCGTCAAACCAATCGCAAACAAAGCATAAAACCAACGAGGAATGCTTTGAATCGTTTCCGCCGCTTGGGCAATATTGCGGATGAGCGTCGCATTCGGCGGTACTTCCGTGCCCCAAGCCGTATCGAGCGCATAAACTGCTTTCGTGAGATGGCTTCCGCCGCAAATGCCGCAAATCCGCGGGGTAACAATCAAACCGGCCTGCGGATCTTTTCCTTTTAAAATCATCTCGAAACCACGGAACATCGTTGCTTCCGTCCAAGCGTCCACAACCACTCCATCTTCAATGGCTACTTTTACGTCCAAATCGCCTTCTACACGGCCTAGAGAATGTACTTTAATTTCCATTTTGTTTGTTTTTACAATTGTTTCTTGTTTTTTCATGCTCTTTAAGCACCCCACTTCTAAAATGGTTTCCCTTAAATGGCATCTGAACCTCTGCACGATGTCTAGCGTACAAAAGAGTTGCTTCTACACCTTCGTGTAGATGTTCCGTTAAGTGTCATGGACACACACCTCGTTGGTGCTTTGCGTCCTGTTGGCTCGGTTCAAAACCGATTCCCACTTCATCCCGATGGCTCAAGTCTCGATCTTTCGGTTTTTATCACGGCACAAACATATCTTCTTTTGCCCACTTCGGCGCCACTGCCCGCGCCAATGCCGCATTCACAGAGTAGCTGAGCGGATCGCTGCCTTGTGGCACTTCTTTTGGAATCGAACCAAGAATTTTTTGCGTCTTAAACACGGTTCCCGGTGCCAGGTCAAAGAACGGGAACTGAGGCTCCGTACAGCCAATGCAAGGCATTCCTGCCCGAGTTTTCGAAGATTGACGGTTCCATAAAATGCGGTTGCATGGCGAGTGAGTCATTGGACCTCGACAGCCTTGCTCATAGAAGAGACATCCTTTTCGCGTACCTTGTCCGAACTCTTCGACCGGTTCTTTCCACTCGAAATATTGCACACGCGTACACCCAGTTTGGGTGAACGTTTTAAAGAACGTTTGCGGACGTTGAAGATCGTCTAAAACAACGTCTTCCAAACGGCCAGTAGCAATAGCAACAAGAATTTGTGTCACCCAGTCAGGATGAGCCGGACAACCAGGAATATTAATGACCGGCAATCCTGCTTTCGAACGGAATTGTGTTCCGAGAAATCCCCCGCGTTCTTCTTTCATGTATTGAAGGCCAATCGACTCAGACGGATTCGGTTTTGTCGCCGGAATTCCTCCCCAGCACGCGCAGTCACCGATTGCAACAACGTATTGCGCTTTATGGGCGAAATCCCAAATCCAGTCTTTTTTCGGACGATCCATGAGCATATCATAGCGCCCGGTTCCGTTTGGCCCTTGAATAATTGTCCCTTCTACCACCAAGATATCCAGCGGGATTTCGTCATTGAGAATTTGTTCATAAAGGCGACGGACTTGCTCGCCAAACTCCATCGATAAAGAGTGATGATACAAAATGTTAATGCCGAAATCGGTAACTAAATCAATGACCGTCGGTTCTTCCGCATTTAAAAACGATTGCGTGTTTCCATTGCACGCACCGCCGTGCATCCAAAGGAGATTTACCACTTTCTCCACCTCCATAAAAATATGAGTCTTTTAGACTAGGTTGTGAATAATTAAAAAACATTCAAGTCTTTTTTCATCTTCGTTAAAGCATGCTCCCTTTACATGTATCTTCGTTACTTTTAAACAACCGTTTTCGGATTTATTCCTCTCCTTTCTATATAATCTATACGGAGCTGGACATATGAAATGCTGATTTGTCCGCCTCTAAACGCAAAATCCATTCGTCGATGCCTTCTCCGGTGCGAGCAGAAACTTCATGAATGCGAATGCCTGGCCGCACCTCATTCAGCGCTTCGTAAAAACGGTTTCGTTGAAAACCTACCGCTTCCGCTAAATCAATTTTTGTGATGATCGCTGTATCAGCGCTGTTGACGATGGTTGGATATTTTACCGGTTTGTCCTCGCCCTCTGTCACGGAAAAGAGAACGACACGCTGGTTTTCTCCCAAGTCATAACTTGCAGGACAGACGAGATTCCCAACATTTTCAATAAAAAGGAAATCGATTTTTTCCAAGTCCCAATCTTGCAACGTTCGCTCAATCATTTCTGCTTCCAGATGGCAAACGGTGCCGGTTGTAATTTGGCGTACTTTTGCCCCGCTTTGCCGCAAGCGATCCGCGTCGTTTTCCGTGGCCAAATCGCCAACTAAAGCGGCGACTCGATATCGTTTGCCAAGGCGGGTAAGCACTTCTGTAAGCAGTGTCGTTTTCCCCGCTCCAGGGCTGGAAACGAGATTGACGACATAAACGCCTGCTTTCTGAAACCGCTTCCGTAATTCTCTAGCAAGAAGGTCATTTTTCTTCAAAACATTCTGACGAATTTCAACAATTCGAGGATTCAACGTCAGCTCTTGCAATTTCTTCCCCACCTTCCAAAGCGTACAATTCCATCTCTCGTCCCGCGATCACTTGACCAGTTTTTGTCCCGCATACAGGGCAACGCATAGGAAACGGTTCAGGCAAAATCCGCTCTTCTTGACAGTCAGGACAGAAAACTGTTACGGGAACATCTTCAATGACCAGTTTTGCTCCTTCCAAAGAAGTTCCTTGAACGACGACATCGAAGGAAAATTCTAAAGCTTCTTTTACGACTCCCGACAAAGCGCCGAGTTTTAGATACAGCGCTTTGACTTGCTTTATTCCCGACTTTTCCGCCGCTTCCATCGCTAATTCAACTAAACTGTGGGCAATAGATAACTCATGCATCGTTGATCTCCTTTGATAAGTGTCGCGCAAAATTAAGGACAAAATTAAGCGCTGGCTGCACTTCGGGATCACTTAAGGCCCGCATCAGACCAATGATTCCCACACGTTTCGTTCCCGTTTCCGCCGCCTCTTTAGAGGCCTGAAGCAATGAACGAGACACTTTTCCAATCATTTGCACCGAACGCACGTCCAAAACATCGGATTTGAACAGCTCTTGAACTTGCGGAGAATCGAGAAATTCTTGCATTCGCTGCAACGCAGTTAAGGCATGCTCGAAACGTGTAACATATTCTGGTCTGGATAAGCTTTGTCGCAAAAGAATAACAAGTTCGTTGATCGAATCAGCAAATTCAGGTCCGCGCCGAAGAAAATTTTCCAGCATATCTAGCAGAAACGTTACACTCTCCAGCTTATCGAGCAGGCGGATTAGTTGTTCTATCGTTCGCGGATCTGAAAGCTTTTCAACCAACAAGTGATCAATTGTCGTCTCCATGACCGCTCCTTTCCCAGCTTCCCCCATTATGATTCCTCCTTCCCGATTTCCACAGAATAAAAAGCGAGTCATTTTGGCAACACCGTTGTCTTATTTGCTAGCTGCCAAAATAATAATTAAATAATTGCAAATCTTGTGATAATTATACCATAAAAAACCCTATTCATCTATCAAATTTTATGAAAAACGAAAGAATCGCTTTTGTAATATCCCTGCGATAATGGCCATTTTTCACGCACATAGCCGTTGGCAGAAGCAATTTTATCCATTTCTCGTTCTACTTTTTCTTTCATGCTAGGGAACACAAGAAATAGATCTTGTCCAGCTGCCATTGTTGATGAGCTCTTTGACTAATAAACTCGCGATAAAACTAGGGGAGCTGGTAAAAAGTGACCATTTCCTATGTTCATCCCTCCTTTTCACAGTCTTCTTATACTAAATCTATTTTGCGAATAATCTAAAATTCCTTCTTCTTAACCATTTCTCCTCTTGTTTTCTACAGAAAAACGGATAATTTTCTTGTCATGACACACACAGTATGCGTATAATAAAGTTGAATAGCATAAAATAAAAACAGGACATTGGCGGCAACCAATGTCCCATCGATACACAGCTTACTGCAAGAAGTGCAGTGGCCCGGAAAGCGGATAGTAACCTACCCTTACTTAGGCCGAGCAGGGTGGGTTACTTTTTGTCTTTAGATACAGCGATGACGGCTACGATTAGCGATGCAAACGCAATCATTAACGTCAGCGCATCAGTAACGTTCATCATCAGCAGCACCCCCTCTCTTCAAGGGAGTAGCCACTGCCCACCCTGCATGTAGCTGTGCATGTTTATTATACCATAAATCCCAAAAAATACGAATATATATTCGTATTTTAAAATAAAAATAGGAATCTTTCACTAAAAGCGAAAAAATGATTAGAACATTAGAATAAAGGAGAGGTAATTTGAAGCTATACGGAGAGTTTACGAAACATGATTGGCTACAAGCCTTTCGCATTGATGAAAAGGACGTGCCGTCTGCCATGATTGTCCATGGAGCTTGGGAACACGAAACAAACTTGCAACAATGGAAACAAATTTTGCACGAAACAACATGGCGCCCACATTGGAACTGTGTCGTCGGTCTTTGGAAGCATGAGCGGATCGGCTTTGCCAATGTGTTTGGAGGTCCAAGCGCCGCCGTGATTTGTCACCAATTTGCCTCCCTTGGGACGCAGCGGTTTATTCAGACTGGCTACTTTGGAGGTCTGTCGCACAATGTACAGTTTGGCGACATTTTCATTGTTACTGGAGCGGAAATGGCAGACGGTGTTTCCCATTGGTATTTGCCGGATCAACAAATGGTCCAAGCCGATATACAACTAGTAGAAGCGGCAGTCCAATTTTGCGAAAAGAAACAGTATCGTTATGTCACCGGAACGGTCTTTACAACCGGAGCCATCATGATGGAGACAAAAGAAATGGCAGAAACGTGGGCGCAAAAAGGGCATATTGGGGTCGATATGGAAACAGCGACAACCTTAGCCGTGGCGAAAAAATTTGGCAAAAAAGCCGTCGCGCTCCTTAATTTATCCGATCACATTATCAAAGGTGATACTTTTTATACTATAGATCCAGACCAACAGAAAAAGAAAAGAGAAACGGACGAAAAAATTCGCGAACTCGCCATATACTTATCTACATCATTAACTGTTTAAAAATCATAGGTGGCAAGAAACTTCTTGCCACCTTTACACATCTTATAACAAAAAGCACCAATCAGAACTTTTCACTTTCAATAATCAACCGTAACGTTTTTTCATTTAATCCGTTTTGGCAAAACTGAAATGAAATTCCCGTCATTCTCTTCGCTCTATCGACAACTTGTCCTAAATGGTAGCTTGTATGTTCAACTAAATGGAAAAGGCTATGTATATCAACGGTATTACATTCGTTTTTATTAATAATGTTAACCAACTCACGCTTCCAGTTATCAAAAACCTCTTGGACCATGGTACAAAGCACGTTTGGCTCAACATCCCATTGCGGAAAATATTCTTCGATCCCTGTATCAAACTTTTTGTTGGGATGCAAGTAACGGATTGTATTCCGCTTTACATGCTCACAAATATGCAATACGATGCCCCCGATTGAGTTGATTCCCCGCCCATGGCGCTCCCACAGCTGTTCTGTATTTAATGCTTGAATGGAATGAAGCAGTTTAGGAAGATAATGATCATACATCCGATGCAAAGCGATTCGAACAATTAGCTTCATCTCTTCCATCGACAGTTCCCCCCTCTCGTCCAACTTATGCTATCCTTTTACACTGCTTTAATCATCATATAAATTCGACTCCATTGTCGTGGAAAAACGATTGCTTTCTCACATTACAACAATTTTGCCATATAATATTCATCAACATATTTTCCGTTTATCAAAAGAGAATGCCGCTTGATTCCTTCTCGTTCAAATCCCATTTTGCGATACAACGATACGGCGCGCTGATTGTCGACGACCACCGTTAATTCCAGCCGATGAATACCTTTTGTGCGAGCCCAACGCTCCAATTCGGCAAACAGCATCGTACCGATTCCTTTTCCTCTGTACGAAGCCAACACGCCAATGACAATATATACCGTATGTTTATTTCGTCTGGCGCGCCCGCCCCTTGCGACTAAATACCCAACGAGCTTCCCGTCCGCCTCTGCCACCAATATCGTGGAGTTTTCCTGATTCTGCATCGCTTCAATTTGGCTTCGCTGCTGCTCCGGGGTGAGTGTTCGTTCACCTGCCTCAAACAGCAAAAAGTCCGATTCTTTTTCTACTTGCAAGATAAGGTGTGCCAATTCTTCCGCATCGTCTACCGTCGCATGCCTTACGTTCATCTTTTTCCATCCTCCTCCAAATATTCCTGCGCTAAATCGCGGCTACGATACCGCCCCATCGCCGTTTTTACCTTTTTAAACCCTGTTTGCTGGTAAAATGGCTCGTTCCCCGTCGTGGCAATCAAATGAACACAGGAAATATGCTGCAGCTGGTCAAGCAAATCTTCGACGATTGCTTTCCCGATGCCACGCCCTTGAAAATCGCGATGAACGACGATATCATAAATCGCGGCATTAAACACCCCATCGGAAAGTGCACGGCCGAATCCGACGATACGGCCGTCACAAAGGGCAAGTGCGATGACATTGCTTGCTTTAAATACCTGCTGGATGACTTCTTCCGTATGTTTTGTCCAGCCGACGGATTCATACACTTCTTTCATCTCTTGCCAATTGGCATTGGATAAATCTCTATGGATGTGAATGTTCACTCCTATCCCCCTTACTTTCTCGAAATCGTTTCTTTTTGAAGCGCATTTGCGATTCGGTCTAGCTTTTATTTGTTTCATACATTTTCTTCTTATGTCGCTGAAATCCCTTCCCACTGAGATAAAAAAGAAGGCGGAGTAAGACTCCAGCCTTCTGAACGAGTTTTGTCTAACGAATTATTCCCGATTTATTTTGTACTTCTTTGTATACTTATTGCAGTAGGATATAAATAATAGATTTATTTAATTAAGCGCTTTGGGGCAAATCTCCTTGCTTCTTCTTTTTTAGTATCCGTTTATTTATAAATGGAATTACCCAACGGTCTAACCCAATTTTCCCCGCATTAAAACCGGCAATAATGATAAACATTCCGATTAAAACCATCTGCGGGTTTGTGCTGGTCGTTCCTGAAAACATATAGGAAAAATTCATAACCAGCCCCATTAACACTGCAAAAGTAGTAAAAATACCTAAAATAAGTCCAAGACCAACTAAAAATTCTCCCCAAGGAACAAGTATATTAAAAAGTCCGACATTAGGTAATGCAAAACCACTGATAAAGTCTGCCCACCAAGGTTGAACTGCTGGATGGTCACCAGATACTTTTTCTAATGCTCCTTTTAGAAATCCAGTAGCATCAAAATTGCCGCCAACAATTTTTCCCCAGCTAGCTTGCAACCATGACCAACCGAGATACAATCGCAATACTAAGAGTACATAAGAAGCATAAACATTTTCCCGTAAGAATTTAATTACCACAAAAAAACCTCCTTCGATAATGATTATCATTTTTATTTGATATTGATTATCATTATAATAGATTATATGTTTTTCGAGAATGGATAAAAGGAACTAAATATAAATAAACAAATAACTGGGCATGATTGCCTAGTTTGTATTTCATATTGAACACTTCTGCACGTTATTTCAATAAAAAAGGACACCAAACAAGCATTTAGCACATTCAGTGTCCTCTAGTTGACTGGTAGAACAATTAACAATTATTATTTTGAGTGTAGAACAGTCAAGATGAGCAATGCTACCATTGCTTTTTTCATCATATTCCTTCTGTAAAATGGACGATATACAAAGTCTGCTCTTTCTTACTTATCCCAACCATTGTTTTACTGCTGGAATCCTCTTGATTACAAGCCAATCTAAAGCAAGAACAACAAGTAAAGAAATTCCAACAAGCGGGAATACAATACCTAAGATGATAATTAAGACAGCTATACCTTTTAAGAGTTTAAAATTCTCAGGTAATGAAGGTGCCCCTAGTGTCCCAGATGGCTTACGTTTCCACCACATCATTATGCCCGTAACGGAACTACCAATCAAGCCAAGGCAAATAATTAAATCTAAGAGTTGATTGGCTAATCCGAAGTAATGTCCTTCATGCAGCGCTACCCCAATTGAGATGGCTTTTGCCAACACCCCGTAATCTGCAAAACGTAAATCTGCCAGAACCTTTCCGCTATACTGGTCAATATGCAAAGTAGCTTGTCCTTTCGGTTTATCAGGAGAAACAGACACCGTATATACTCCTTTTTCTCCTCGCGGGAAGGTAATCGAATAGCCCTTCTCTACTTTGTTTTCATTGGCCACTTTCATAATCTGCGACACTGATAAAGGAGCGGCTACACCTGATTGGCCTGACTCTGGAACAGGAAGATTCTCAGCCGCCCAAGGTACTTTAGCAACATCTTTAGAAGGAATCGTGGACTTCGGTAAATTTCCATCCCATAAGCCTGTCGGATACCCTGTTTGTGTAGCGGTTGCAACACGATTGATTAAATCCCCCCATAATCCAGACCATGGAAGACCTGTTAAAATGAACATGGCGACAAATAAAGAAAACCAAAAAGCAGGAACAGCGTGAAGGTCTCGTAGCATCGTACGTTTTCCTTTTGAGAACCTTAGAATAAGCGTACCAAATATACCTTTCCTATTGCGAGGCCACCAGAGATATAATCCTGTGATGAGCAGAATCATGGCCCAACAAGATGCCATTTCCACAATACGATCTCCTGTTGTTCCAATCATAAGCTCACCATGCAGTCTTCTCACTTTATTCATGAACTCTTCATCATCTTTTATATCCCCAATGATCTTACCGTTATAAGGATTAACAAATACCGTCATCATTCCATCTTTTCCAGCAATTCCAACTTCTGCGGAACGATCTGCTTCAAAGGATGGTTTATACCGTGTTACAGAGGCATCTGGATAGGCTTTTTTGACTGCTTCAATTTGTTGTTCTGGTGTTAACTTCTCTTGTGCGGGTTGTGGTTGTACAAAATAGTAATCTTTGTACATTACATTTTCAATCTGTGGTTTAAATAAATAAATAATACCCGTAATTGCTAGTAAAATAACAAATGGTGCAAATACAATACCTGCATAGAAATGCCAGCGCCAGACTGCGCGATAGAGCGACTGTGCCTTTGAGATTTCATGTTTGGCGACAGTTTCTTTTGCATAATCCAGCCTCTCTTGTTGTAAACTCATATCACGTTTTCTCCTTTCCTTGTACATAATCATTTTCCCTATAATCACAATGTTTAAGAAAAAGCTGCTTCTTAAAATATATCCAACATTTGTGGTAAAACTATGAACTTCTTGTGAATTAATTTATAAATAACTGTCTCAACAGGAATGAACTTTGCAATTACTTTTATGTTTTCTCCTCAACTCAAAAACTTGTTACTCAGCCGATTTAGCATGATACCCATCAGCAACATACTTCCATCTTCAATCGTTCTTTTACTTCACGAAGTCTTTTTCCGAATTTTTCCATTTTCTGCTCGAATTTTTATCTGGTACACTCTGCATGTTCACAATCGCAGCAATACAAGAAAATGCTTCTGGCATCACTCTATGTCTATTTATTTCCTGCCAATATAGTTGCGTACACCGCTTTCTCGCCGTATCATTTTATATAAATTCATACATAGAAAGGGTGCACACCGATGACAAAACAACTGCCACCAGGCCAATTCGAAACCGACAAATGGCCGATTCTCCATGAGGGAGATGTCTATCCATTTGATGAATCAACATGGGAATTCCGCTTATTTGGGGATGTAAAAGAAGAAGTCTCTCTTTCCTATCAGCAAGTAATGGAGCTGCCAAAAACAATATCGACGATCGATATGCATTGCGTGACGACGTGGTCGAAGTTTGATACAACGTTTGAAGGAATCGCCTTTCGCGAGTTTTTGCGCTTTGTTGAGCTGGAGACAGATGTGAAATACGTGAAAATTTACGGCTATTTGAACGGAGACCGCTTCGGCTATTCGGCAAACTTGCCGCTGGAGGCGCTGATGGGCGATGATGCGCTGTTTGTGTACCGCTGGAAAGATAAACATCATGACTGGCAGGATATTTCCCCAAAACATGGCTATCCACTCCGCTTTATTCCACCCGCATCGTTTTACTTATGGAAAGGGGCGAAATGGGCATCCGGGATCCGGTTTATGAAAAAAGACGAGCCGGGATATTGGGAACAGCGCGGTTATTCGATGACGGCCAATCCGTTTAAAGAAGAACGCTTTGCCAATCCAGCCGACACGTTTAAGTGATGGTGACGGAGCTTTCCGAACAAAAAACGAGGACCGCTTCGCTCAGGAAGGGTCCTCGTTTTGCTATGACTAAACATGATTAGCCACAGTTTGTTTTTGCAGCCACTGATGCAAACGAACAAATAAGAGCATAAATACAATCGTGATCATCAATCCTTTCACTGCGTTAAACGGCAAGATAGCCGAAACAACAAGCGCCTTTGTTTCCGGCGCGCTCATCGCCGGTGCGCCTAGAAAGATCGTATATGCCGGCAGAAACACATAGTAGTTCAATACGCTCATCATCAACGCCATGACGGCGGTGCCAGTGGCCAATCCAGCCAGCATTCCTTTTTTCGATTTTGTTTTGCGGTACACATAATACGTCGGCAAAATAAACGTAATCCCGGCCATGAAGTTGGCGATATGTCCGACCGGAACGCCGGTAGGACTGCCGACCATGAAATAATTTAGCACATTTTTTAGCAATTCCACGAACACTCCCGCCAGCGGCCCGTACAAAAGCGCGGCGATCAATGCCGGAACGTCGCTGAAATCCACCAAAAGAAAGTTTGGAAACGGCGGGAGCGGAAAGTTTAACAGCATCAGCAAATACGAGATGGCACTAAATACCCCAATCAAGACAAGCGCTCGGACATTCATTTTTCTCATGTCGATTCTCCTCTCCTTCTCGTGATTCATCCTCACAAGAAAGAAGGCTGCCATCTTGAGCGTCAAATAAAAAACCCTTAAGTGTTCACACTTAAGGGAGAAAAAGGGTATGCTCAAATAGACGTTCGAGTGCACAACATTCGAACGCCGGCAAACCTTCATCTTCTCCCATCCAGACTATACTGTCGGCTCCGGACTCGCACCGGATCCTGCCTTGCGGCTCGCGGGCTGAGAAGCGCAATCGCTTCATCACCGCCGGTCGGGAATTTCACCCTGCCCCGAAGATGAATCGTATCTTTTTTTATATGCGATTGTACATTTAGTATACAATTTTTATATAAATTCTGTCTACCATTTTTTATGCAATAAAGTTTTTTATTTGCACAACATTTTTATGATAAAATAAAAACGGAAAAAGATAGCAAATAGTAAGGAGAGTGGCTAAATGAAACAGGAAATCATCGAACGCTTTACGAAATACGTGAAAGTCAACACGCAATCCGACCCAAACAGCGATACTTGCCCTTCCACACCTGGCCAGCTGGAGCTTGGAAAAATGTTGGTGGAAGAATTAAAAGCAATCGGTATGGAAGAAGTGACAATGGATGAAAACGGATACGTGATGGCAACATTGCCGGCGAATACGGATAAAGATGTGCCAACCATTGGCTTTTTAGCCCATATGGACACAGCGACCGAATTTACGGGGGCAAACGTCAATCCGCAAATCGTCGAAAATTATGACGGCGGCGATATCGTCTTAAACGACTCGTTAAACATTGTCCTGTCGCCAAAAGATTTCCCGGAATTGGCCAACTATAAAGGCCATACGCTCATCACCACCGACGGCACGACGTTATTGGGAGCAGACGATAAAGCAGGAATCGCCGAAATTATGACGGCGATGGCTTATTTAATTCAGCACCCGGAAATTAAACACGGCAAAGTGCGCGTCGCCTTTACGCCGGATGAAGAAATCGGCAGAGGCCCGCATAAGTTTGATGTCGCTAAGTTCGGCGCTAAATTTGCGTACACAGTCGACGGCGGCCCGCTCGGCGAATTGGAATACGAAAGCTTTAACGCCGCGGAAGCAAAAATCACGATCAAAGGGAAAAACGTCCATCCCGGCACTGCCAAAGGAAAAATGATCAACTCGATGAAAATTGCGATGGAATTTCACGGACAGCTTCCTGCTAACGAGGCGCCTGAGCATACGGAAGGATACGAAGGATTTTATCATTTGCTGTCTTTCCAAGGAAATGTCGAAGAAACAATGCTTCATTACATAATCCGCGACTTTGACCGCCAACAATTTGAAGCACGCAAAGCAAAAATGCAGGAAATCGCGGCAAAATTGCAAGAAAAGTACGGAAAAGAGCGAATCATGATTGAAATAAAAGACCAATATTATAACATGAAAGAAAAAATCGAACCTGTCCGTGAAATCGTCGATATCGCCTATGAAGCGATGAAAAACTTAAATATTGAGCCGAAAATTTCGCCGATCCGCGGCGGAACGGACGGTTCGCAGCTTTCCTACATGGGACTGCCGACGCCAAACATCTTTGCCGGCGGCGAAAACTTCCACGGCCGCTACGAATATATTTCCGTCGACAACATGATCAAAGCAACAAATGTGATTATTGAAATTATCAAGCTGTTCGAGCAAAAAGCGTAACATAAAAGCTGGTTCCAAACAGTGGCTTGGAACCAGCTTTGTTTTTTAGTGCAGCTTTTGAATGCGCCCTTCGATGCGGGCATCAAATGGCTGCGGAAGCTGTTTAATATAATCGACGAGCGCATCTAGATCGACCGGTCCTACTTCCCGATTTTTTCCTTCTGTAAATACCGTGAAGTTATCTCCCCCATCAGCCAGGAAGCTGTTTGCCGTAACGGTGTATTCCGCATTTGGATCAAGTTTGGTGTCGTTTGGCAAATAAATATCGACAACTTTGTCTCCTATCGGTTTGCTTGCATCCCAAGTATACGTGAGACCGGAAATTTGCAGCATGCGCGTTTGATTCGACTGCCATTGTTGATTTAACAGTTTGCGGATTTGTTCTCCCGTAAGCGTCATTTTTACTAGTTGATTGCCAAATGGCTGAACGTTATACAGCTCTCCCCATGTCACTTCCCCTTGTTCCACATCGGCGCGAATGCCGCCAGGATTCATAAAGGCGAAGTCGGTTTTCATCGCTGTCCGCTGCGCGTCCGCAATCAAGTTTCCTAAAGCCGATTCACCACTTGCATTTTGCTCAGCGCTAATTGTCGTTTTTGCCGTACCGACGACTTGGTTAATAATCGGCGCGACTTTTTCTTCATACTTGTTAATTAGTTTCGTAATCTCCGGATCAGGCTTAATGCTATCTTGATAGGTAGTCACGATTTCTGCTTTTTTCGCAACAACGTCTTTTGTTCGCCGATCAATTTTTAAATCGACATCAGAAAAAGCAGTTCCATAAGAATACGATTGAACAAGCAGTTTGCCATCCACTTCTGCATTTAAATACGCATGATTATGGCCGGCAAAAATCACGTCGACTTCATCATCTACTTTTTTCGCAATTTCCACAATTTCACCACTCGCATTGGAACCATCTTTATTCGAAACCCCTGGATTATGCGCGAGGACAACGATTGCACGTACCCCTCTCCGCTTTAACTGTTTCACCGCTTTGTTAATCGCTTCTGCTTCATCTGTAAACGCGACCCCTGCCACACCGCTTGGAATGACGATGCTTGGCGTATCGGATAAAGTTACTCCGATAAAGCCAATCGGCACCCCTTTCACTTTTTTAATAACATAAGGCGGAAGAATCGGTTTGCCCGTCTTTTTATCGATTACATTCGCGCTTACGTATGGAAAGTCGGCGCCACGAAAATAGCCGGTTTTTGGATGTGTTCCTCCATAAATGAGGCGAAGCATTTCGTCGACCCCTTCATCAAATTCGTGGTTTCCGGGTGTCCCCACATCAAATCCCAGTTTATTTAAAAACTCTATTGTCGGCTCGTCTTGTAATAAAGCCGATACGGGTGAGCTTGCCCCAACCATATCTCCCGCATGCACCAGCAGCGTATTTTTGTTTTCCGCTTCCCGTTGTTTCAAATACGCAGCTAAATAATCCGCTCTCCCGACTGCTCTTCCCCCAACGTTTCTTGTTACATCAAGCTGTCCGTGAAAATCATTAATTCCCAGCAATTGCACATCCATATAGCGATGTTGATACGCATCCGCTTTCAGCTGTTTTCCTTCATCGCCAGCTTTTCCAGCCGCAAAGGCATTTCCCGAAGCGATCATCGTCGATAACATCAAGGCAGGGACAGCCGTCTTCAGCCATTTTAAAGAAGAAATTTTCATCACATTCACTCCCCCTTTTTGTTTTTCTACTATTCAGCATAATTTTTCGTTCTATCAAAATAATAGAGTCAAATGACTTATTTTCTGCTAAACTATTGTAAATTTTTCATAAATTTTTATAGTAGATTGTCTATGAATCTACGAAAAAATCTTTTGTCATTCACTCGTTTTATCCTAAAAGTTGAATAACGTTAACAATGCATAACAAAAATCATGAATGTAAAAAATAGGATTGCCACTGTATACAAAGGAGGTGTCTCTAATGGAACGATATGAACAATTCAACAAAAGCTTCATCAACGGCGAATGGATCGATGGACTTAGCGAACGGACATATGATAACTTAAACCCGTATGACAATTCCGTTATTGCAACCATTCGTCTGGCAACGAAAAAACAGCTTGCCGAAGCGTTTGACGTCGCCAAACAAGCTCAAAAAGAATGGGCGAACACACCCCCAGAAGAGAAAAAGGAAGTGCTCCGCAAAGCGGCGGAATATTTACGTTCCAATCGGGATGCAATTATTGATATGATCGCCCGCGAAACAGGCGGGAGCATCATTAAGGGGAATGTGGAAGTCGATTTATCGATTGGGCTTGTCGAAGAAGCAATCAACATGGTCGATGAATTGACAAAAGTGAGGGAAGTCCCGTCAGAAACAGAAGGGAAAATCAACCGGATTTATCGCCTGCCATTAGGGGTCATCACATCGATTTCTCCGTTTAACTTTCCGATGAATTTGTCGATGAGAACGATCGCCCCAGCGATTGCGTTAGGAAATAGCGTCGTACATAAGCCGGATATCCAAACATGCTTCACAGGCGGCTCCATCATCGCAAGAGCCTTTGAATATGCTGGATTGCCAAAAGGAGTTTTAAACATCATTCTCACCGATATCGATGAAATCGGCGACGACATGTTGACCAATCCGAATTCACAGCTTATTAGTTTTACTGGTTCGACCGCTGTCGGCAAGCATATCGGAGCGATTGCAGGCGGAATGTTAAAACGCGTCGCGCTAGAGCTTGGCGGTAACAACCCGTTTATCGTTCTTGCTGATGCCAATGTGGACCGTGCCGTTGACGCAGCAATATTCGGCAAGTTTATCCATCAAGGGCAAATTTGTATGATTATTAACCGCATCATTGTCCATAAAAACCATTATGATGAATTTGTCGAAAAATTCGTCGAACGGGCGAAAAAACTTCCGTATGGCGACCCGCGTGATCCGAAAACGATCATCGGTCCGCTGATTAACGAAAAACAAATCGAAAAAGCATTGGCGATCATTGAAGAAGCGAAAAAAGAAGGCGCCAAAATGGCGCTCGAAGGAAAGCGAATCGGCAACATTTTAACGCCGACTGTATTTGTCGATGTCGATAATAACAGCAAACTGGCACAAACCGAATTGTTCTCCCCGATCGCAACCATTATTAAAGCCGAATCCGATGACGAGGCGATCGCGATGGCGAACGATACCGAATACGGTTTAAGTTCAGCGATTTTCACCGAAGATTTAAGCGAAGGGGAACAATTAGCCTTACAAATTGAAAGCGGTATGACACATGTTAACGATCAGACGGTCAATGATAGCCCAACCGTTCCGTTTGGCGGCACAAAATCCAGCGGTATCGGACGGTTCGGAAACCCGTGGGTTGTGGAAGAGTTTACGATGACAAAATGGGTATCGATTCAAAAAGAGTATCGACGCTATCCGTTTTAGTAATCCAAGAAAAAGGGGCTGACCGAAAAGCAGAATTGCTTTCCAATCAGCCCCTTTTAAAATTCGCTTGCATTGGCGTGAATCGTGACTTGTTGGATTTTTACAACTGTTTTTCCCCTTTCACACCATTAATCGAGTAGCTTGCCGTAATGTTGGCATTTAACGAATGGGATACAGAACAGTACTTCTCTTTAGACAATTGAATAGCGCGGACGACTTTGTCCTCTGGCAAATCCCCTTCTAACACGTAATGAATGTGAATATCTGTAAACCGTTTTGGATGATCGTCCGCACGGGTTCCATCCACTTCTATATAAAACGACCGAACCTCAAGCCGCATTTTTTTCAAGATCGATATGATGTCAATTCCCGTACATCCGGCAAGCCCGTGTAAAATCAATTCCATCGGTCGCGCTCCGGAATCTTGTCCTCCTGCTTCTTTGGAAGCATCGATCGGGATTTGCACTCCTGACGCGCTCATCCCTGTAAACGACATTTGTCCGTTCCATTTCACTTTTGCTTGCACTTTTTCTTCCTCCTCTTTCAATTCCAGTGATAAAACAACAATGTTATCATCTAGTTTACTTTGCCAAAAAAATAAATGCAAAAAAAATACCTTTCCGTTGATATGTTCTATTTTCTGATCTAGCGTTTTTTTTCATGCATGGTAAAATAAAAGCATGCACGAATTTGATGAGTAAAGGGTGTAAGGAGATTGATGGAAAAAGCACTTATTTTGATCGCAGCTTACCTTCTTGGGTCGATTCCGTTTGCGCTTCTTGTCGGGAAAATCGGCTACGGAATCGATATTCGCGAGCATGGAAGCGGAAATCTAGGAGGGACAAATACCTTTCGTGTGCTTGGAGTAAAAGCGGGATTGATTGTCACATGCGGAGATATTTTGAAAGGAACATTAGCGGCAAGCTTGCCTGTATTATTCTCCGTGCACATACATCCGCTTTTAGCAGGAGTGTGCGCGGTTCTCGGACATATTTACCCGGTCTTCGCGAAATTCCGCGGCGGAAAAGCGGTCGCAACATCAGCAGGTGTAATGTTGTTTTATTCACCGTTCTTTTTCGTTTCCCTTCTTGTTGTTTTTTTCATTGTTTTGTATATTTCCAAATATGTTTCACTATCTTCTATGTTAGCCGGTGTATATGCGGTTATTTATACGATCTTCTTTACGGATGACGTTCCACTCATGATCGCAGTATCGTTATTAACGGCGTTTATCTTTTACCGCCACCGCGCGAATATTAAACGCATCATTAACAAAACGGAACCAAAAATCAAATGGCTGGGTGGAAAATAGTACAAAAATCGTTAACACGATCAAGCGCATAATAAAAACAAGCCATTTGATCTGCAGGAAAGGAGTTTGGTCATTGAAATTACCAAGCGAATTCATCGAAAAAATGGAGAGGCTTTTGCAAGACGAAGCTTCTCGTTTTTTTTCCACCTATCATGAAGAAAAAGCAAACGGGTTACGATTTAATCCATTGAAAATCGACCGCGAAACGTTTTTAACGCTCGTCCCGTTTGTGCTTTCCCCTGTTCCTTTTTGCCCAACTGGCTTTTATTATGATGCACACGAACAACCTGGAAAGCATCCGTATCATGCGGCCGGGCTTTATTATATCCAAGAACCGAGCGCAATGTTTGTAGCTGAAGTGTTAAAGCCAAATCCAGGGGAGTTTGTTCTTGACCTTTGTGCCGCACCTGGCGGAAAAACGACTCAGCTTGCGGCGATGATGGAAAATCAAGGGCTGCTTGTCGCCAATGAAATTCATCCGAAGCGCGTCAAAGCCCTTTCGGAAAATATCGAGCGGTTTGGCATTACAAACGCGCTTGTTACGAATGAAACACCGGAAAAGCTCGCGAAATATTTCCCTGGATTTTTTGACAAAATTTTAGTAGACGCTCCATGCTCAGGGGAAGGCATGTTTCGAAAAGACGAAGAAGCTGTTCAATTTTGGAGCCAAGCGCACGTCGAACAATGCGCCATCAAACAACGGCATATTTTAGACTGTGCATACGAGATGCTAAAAGAAGGAGGCATCCTCGTTTATTCCACTTGCACGTTTTCTCCGGAAGAAAACGAACAGACAATAGAAGCTTTTTTACAAACATACGATGATCTTGAATTGTTATCGATTGAAAAAGTTCATGGCATTCAGCCGGGAAGACGGGAATGGACGAATGCCAACTTAGAGGAAATAGAGAGAACGGCCCGGCTATGGCCGCATTCGTTAAAAGGGGAAGGTCATTTTGTCGCGAAAATAAAAAAAACAGGCCCGTCCCCTTCGTGGAATGGGCGCTATGCCAAGCCAAACGTCTCCAAACAAATGGTTCGGGAGTATCGACAGTTTGAACAAGAAGTATTGCAAAAAGAAATCGAACAACCAATGTATGCCTTTCAACACCATCTTTTCGCCTTGCCTGATCATTGCCCGAACTTCGATGGCCTGAAAGTCGTACGAGCAGGTCTTCACTTAGGAGAAGCGAAAAAACAGCGGTTTGAGCCGAACCATGCGCTTGCCTTATCGCTAAAGCCGCAAGAAGTTCGCTACTCCCTTGACTTGTCAAGCGACAGCGTCGAATGTCTAAAATATTTGCGCGGGGAAACAATCCAGACAAGTGAAGACCGCGGCTGGCTGCTTGTGACCGTTGATGGTTATCCTCTCGGCTGGGGAAAAGAGGTAAAAGGCACGGTGAAAAACTTTTATCCGAAAGGATTGCGAATGGTGTAGAAAAAGGGCGCGCTCATAAGCGGCCCTTATTGTTTTGCCGATGTCGGAATCGTCAATGTGAATACAATTTCATCTTTTGCCAAATCCATTTTCTGGACGGAAACTTGGTAACCGTTGCCGAAACGAATATCGGTGAGCGCTACATACACACGGTTTGCCGCCGGGTCAATGATCACTTCATCCGGCAGCGACGCATGTTTTCGCAAATATCTTAACACATAGGTGACGGGAAGTTCCCAATCTCCCAGTGATATTTCCGGACTTTGCAGCTCCACATTTCCACCTTTAACCACTTTCGGAATAAAGGAAACGACGAGGTCAATTTCCCGGCCGAACACCGGGAGCTTGCTTGCCACATACACGCGGTCATCCAGCCAGACGCGATATTGCAGCGGATGATCTTTTGTCTTTTTGCGAATATAATCATTGATCACCGTATTCAAATGTTCTTTGTGCGAATATACCGTAAACGTCGCCCCTTTTACTTTTTTTGGCGGCGGCACCGAAATCGGCTTAACCGGCTGAAACAGCCACGCGGCAAGCAGCGCGACAACGGCAATGTCCAGTATCACTAATGCCCAAAACCACTTTTTCCAATTCATTGTTCCGATCTCCTTAGCCACATCTCTTCGTGTTTTGTTAGCTCGTCATATACTCGTCTTGCCATTTGTTCATAGCCGATTTCATTTGGATGGAACTCGTCGCTGTATAACACATCATCGCGATTGTCAAATAAATCTTTCACGTTGACAAATATCGTACGATCATAGCGTTTTAATACTTGTTTGCTGCCATTATTCCACAGCTCAATCACTTCATCGATTTCCGGAATGTTTGGAAGCGAATTAGCAAACGGATTATACAATCCAACAAGCACAACGGCAGCATCGGGATTGGCGGCACGAATCGAGGCCAATAAATGATCGAGCCGTGCGGCAAACCGCTTTTGTTCTTTAGCAAACAGCTCGTATGATAAATCAAAAAAATGTGAACGGACAACTTTCATCATGTCATTGCCACCGATCGTAATCAAAATTAAATCGGCTCGTTCTATTTGCGTTGCATATTGATCGATGACCTCATCAAGCTGGTTCAGCTGCAATCCCCGCTTTCCTAAATTGATGACGGAAACCGTCCGCACCCCTTTATGCTGTTCGAGCTGTTGCTGCAAGCGACCAACATAGCCTCCTTGTCCCTGGCGATCCCCTACCCCTTCCGTTAACGAATCGCCAAGGGCAAGAAGGCGAACATCTTTTGGAAAAAAATCAGCGGCAACTTCATGAGGTCTGAGTTCTATTTGCCGCTCCGGCAAGCTGGTGTCGCCGATGGCCTGATTGGCGGAACATCCCGCACAATAAAATAATAACAAAAAAAGCAATCCCCATTTTTTCATGAATCTACACCTACCTTGTACCGCAAAACGGAGAAAACACGAAAAGGCAAAAATGCCCTTACATTTTTGCCCTTTAGGACGATTGCAAAATTTCGATATGCTCTAAAATCTTATCATACGGAACATCTTGTACTCCACTATAAGATTGAACAATCGTACCGTTTTGGTCAACAAGATAAAACTCTGTTCCATGGATCACTTGATCCTCATTTTCCGGTTTTTTTACAATCGTTTTAAAATTTTTCTCGGCAAATTTCTCAATTTCTTGCTGGCTGTATCCTGTAAGCAAATGCCAGTTTGATAAATCACCGTCAAATTTTTTCGCATACTCTTTTAATTTTTCCGGTGTATCTACTTCCGGATCCACACTAAATGAGACAAATTCAACATTGAGCCCTTTTTCTTTCGCCATTTTTTGTAACTTGGCCATATGGGCTGTCATCGGCGGACAGACCGTTTCACAATTTGTAAAAATAAAGTCGGCAACCCATACTTTTCCTTTTAAATCTTTTAAACCGAATGACTCCCCATTTTGGTCGGTAAACGTAAAATCAGCAATCGGCCAATTTTTGGCATCAGGAATTGTTTTTCCGCATGCAGCAAGCAGAACGATAGCAAGAAGAAGCAACATTCGTTTCATCTTTTCGTTCCTCCATATTCTATTCTATATCTTAGTCGGTATAATACATAAGTCCAATCGCCCCCGCTCCGGTATGAATCGAAATGACCGGCGTCGTCTGAACGATATAGACGTGCTGGTATCCTATCGCCTCGATAATCGATTGTTTCAGCCGTTCTGCGAAAGCGAACGCATCGACATGAGCAATTGCCACCTTCCGCACCGTTTTATCCGCGATATCTGAAATCAATTGATTCGTCAAATATTTAATAGCTTGCGAATAGCTGCGCACGTTCGCGATCGGCGTATACATGCCATCGGCCAGCGCGGCGATCGGTTTAATATTTAAAAGCGAACCGACCAGTGCCTTCCCGCGGCCAACCCGTCCGCCTTTTACGAGATTTTCGAGCGTATCAAGCACGACGTATAATCGGGTATGACGGCGAACGTCTTGCAGACGGCTGACAATGGCTGCTACGCTTTTTCCCTCTTTTGCCAATTGTGCCGCTTCCAGCACTTGAAAACCTAACGCAAACGAAATATACTGGGAGTCGACGACCGTTACGTTCGCTTTGGACATGGTAGCGGCATGCTGGGCGGAGCGGACTGTGCCGCTTAGCTCGCCAGACATATGAATGGAAAGGATTTCACTTCCATCTTCGCCGAGACGATCGTAGACTTCGAGAAACTCACCGACAGAAGGCTGCGAGCTTTTCGGCAGTTCCTTTGCCGCTTTCATTTTTTTCATAAACTCATCAGGCGTAATCGTGACGCGGTCAATAAACGCTTCCCCGTCAATCGTAAAATGAAGCGGGACGACTTCAATCCCGTGCTCCTCGAGTACCTCTTTCGATAAATCCACCGTCGAGTCGGTTACAATTTTCACGCTTTTCATGCATTCACTCCTAAATATAGCTTTCTGTACAATTATATAATGAAATGAGAAAAATTCCTATACAAAAGCGCCAAAGAAAAAAGTTGTTTTGCCGAGGCAAAACAACTTTCGAAGATGTTAGGCATTGTTTTTCAACACATTTGTTTTAAAAATTTGTTCGTACACCGGCCATTTTAATACTTTTTTCAAATATTCGCGAAACGAATACACAGAACGAGCATTTGGGGATCGATATACTTTGGCAATAAACATTTCTAAACGGAGTTGAATCATAAATCGGTACGTGTTATCTTCCTCCAATACAGGAATTTCGATAATCTTCACCTTCTGCCCATAAGCATTTTTAAACTCTAGGCTTTTGAATAGCAAAATATCAATCCTCTTTTTTCACCGATTTATTTTTATTATACACCAAATCGGTGAAAAAGTATGTCAGAAATGCGCGAAATCTTTCCGACTTTTTTCGAGCCTAAATGAGCAAGTGGAATAAATTCGGATCTTTATTCACTTCTTGAAACGGGAAGCCTTTTTTCTTCATTCGTTCAATCAGCGGCGCATAATCTTCGCGGCGCTTTAGCTCGATGCCGACTAAAGCCGGACCGCTTTCTTTATTGTTTTTCTTTGTGTATTCAAAACGGGTGATGTCATCGGTCGGTCCTAATACTTCATCCAAAAACTCACGCAGTGCGCCGGCGCGCTGCGGAAAATTCACAATAAAATAATGCTGCAGCCCTTCGTAAATCATTGACCGCTCTTTAATTTCCTGCATCCGGTCAATATCGTTGTTACCGCCGCTGACAATGCAGACGACCGTTTTGCCGCGGATTTTCTCTTTGTAAAAATCGAGCGCCGCGATCGGAAGTGCCCCCGCCGGCTCCGCGACGATCGCGTTTTCATTGTATAATTCCAAAATCGTCGTGCATACTTTCCCTTCCGGCACAACAACGACGTCATCAAGGATTTCCTTGCAAAGGGCAAACGTTTTTTCGCCAACCGTTTTGACCGCCGCACCGTCTACAAATTTATCGATTTCCTCTAATGTCACGACATGACCTTGTTCAAGAGCGGATTTCATCGATGGGGCTCCTGCCGGCTCCACTCCGATAATATTGGTCGCCGGGGAAATGCTCTTAATATATGTACCAAGCCCAGCCATCAATCCGCCGCCACCGATGCTCGCAAACACAAAATCGATCGGCTCTTCGCAGTCATTGAGCACTTCAACGCCGATGGTTCCTTGACCAGCAATGACATACTCATCATCAAACGGATGGATGAATGTACGGCCTTCTTCCTTCGCACATTTCATAGCCTCATTAAAGGAATCATCAAACGTATCGCCTACTAACACAATTTCTACCATATCTTTTCCAAACAGTTGCACTTGCGATACTTTTTGTCTCGGCGTTGTTGCCGGCATGTATATTTTGCCATGCACACCGAGCGCCCGGCATGAATACGCGACCCCTTGCGCATGGTTGCCCGCGCTCGCGCAAATGATTCCTTTTCTCCGTTCTTCCTCGCTTAAATGCTTCATTCGATTGTAAGCGCCGCGAATTTTAAACGAACGGACTACTTGCAAGTCTTCGCGCTTTAAATAGACGTTGCATTCGTACCGTTCCGACAACAGCGGATTTTTTTGCAGCGGAGTATGATAGACAACGTCTTTTAACGTATGATAAGCAATTAAAATGTCTTCCACGTAAACGGTCCCTTGTTTTCGTTTCAATTGTTGTTCCATGCTTTCGTTCCCTTTCTTTCTAAGTTGTTTTTTTAATTTGTAAATTATAGCACAAATTTAAAAAAAGAAAAGGGAATTTTCAAAAAGTTTATAAAAACATTTAGCGCGATGATTTACTAAAAAGAAAGACGACCGTCTTACGTGCGGTCGTCTTTCTCCTGTTCATATTCCTCGGCAAACTCGGTCGCCCATCTCCCTTCGTCATACCAGCGGTACTTCTCTTCCTTTCTCGCTTCTTCAAGAATATGGTTTTCCATAAACAAATGAAAAAACGCTTCAATGGCGCCGATGGCCAGTGCACAGAAAAAGGAAGCGTATGCCATGTTTATCGTAGGTTCAATGAGCGCATAGCTTGTCAGCCAAATCATTAAAAACGCGAGCGGAAGATCGGCAATAACGGCGACAAAATTGCCAAAGCGGGGCAAAATCATTAAATCGCCGACGATATAAGAGGCGAGCGTGGTTCCTGCCGCCATGAGCAAAACGAGCAGCGGCGGGGCGTTAAAAATCGCAAAAATAGAAAGCAGCGCGATGCTCCAGCCAACGAATTTCACGAGCAATGGAACGATATGCTTCATCCGTACTCCTCCATTTCCATTCATTGTTTACTGTTATCGTTCCTTTTTTGCGCTGCTTCTATTCGATCATAAAGAAAAACGTGTCCCGCCAAACGGCGAAACACGTTAACGTTTGCGTTCATACACGATAAACGCATAATCATATGGATTTTTTTCATCTTTTATTCCTTTCGTATAGGAAACGAGCTGCCACTCTGACTCATCGAAAGCCGGATAAAACGTATCACCCGGAAAACTCGCCTCAATTTTCGTAATGTAAAGACGATCGGCAACCGGCAACGTCGCCCGAAACAGCTCCGCGCCGCCAATGACAAACACTTCATCATCGCGCATTGCGGCAAACCGCTTCACTTCCTCAATCGAGTGCAGCACTTTGCATCCTTCCAGTTGAAACGAGCGATCGCGCGTGACAATGACATTTTCTCTGCCGGGAAGCGGCCGGCCGATCGATTCAAACGTTTTGCGTCCCATCACAATCGCATGGCCCATCGTTACTTTTTTAAAATACGCTAAATCGGCCGGCAAATGCCATGGCAAGCGATTGTCTTTGCCGATGACGCGGTTTTGATCCATGGCGAAAATGTGCGAAATCATCGTATCTCTCCTTTATACCGCAACCGGTGCTTTAATATGCGGATGAGGATCATAGTCAACAATTTCAAAATCGGCAAATTCGTATTCAAAAATCGATGCCGGCTTCCGCTTGATCACCAGCTTCGGAAGCGGGCGCGGCTCTCTTGCTAGCTGCAGTTTTGCTTGTTCCAAATGATTTTTATACAAATGCACATCGCCACCGCTAAAAATCAATTCGCCGACGTCTAAATCGCACTGCTCGGCGATCATATGCGTTAACAGCGCATAGCTGGCGATGTTAAACGGCAATCCTAAAAACGTATCGACAGAACGTTGTTGCCACATGCAAGAGAGCTTTCCATCGGCGACGTAAAATTGAAACGCATAATGGCAAGGCGGCAATTTCATATTGTCCAATTCCGCGACGTTCCATGCGTTTACTAATAAGCGGCGGGAATTTGGGTTTCGTTTAATTTCTTCAATGACCCAGCTGATTTGATCCACCGTTTTGCCATCGGCCCCTTTCCAAGAACGCCACTGCGCACCGTATATCGGGCCTAAATCGCCGTTTTCATCCGCCCACTCATCCCAGATCGTCACGCCGTTTTCCTGCAAATACCGAACGTTCGTATCGCCTTTTAAAAACCATAATAATTCGTAAATAATCGAACGAATATGTAATTTTTTTGTCGTTAAGAGAGGGAATCCTTCCTGCAAATTAAAACGCAATTGTCTCCCAAATACAGAAAGCGTCCCGGTTCCCGTTCGATCTTCTTTATGTACGCCATTTTCTAAAATATCTTGAAGTAAATCTAAATACTGCCTCATCTCCGCTTCATCCTTTCTGACGTATTACTTTCAAATATTATATATAAAAGCAGGTGTAAACACTAGAAAAAAATCACGGGAGCACTCCCGTGACTAACAAATGCGCGGCAATAAAAGACCTGATAATCGATATAATCTTCGCGTTGTTCCGAGCGGTGTTCTCAATAATAGTTGGCCTTTGTCCGTCGAACGCACAGTACCAATGACAGCGGCATCTTTTCCTTCTGGAAACGAACGAATCGCATCAAGAACATTTTGTTCATCTTCTTTAGCGACGATGAAAATCACTTTTCCCTCATTCGCTAAATAGATTGGTTCAAATCCGAGCAACTCACATGCCCCTTCTACTTCTCTTTTTAGAGGAATCGCTTCCTCTTCTAATTCAATCGTCACTTGAAAATCTTCACAAATTTCAACAAGAGCAGTCGCTAAACCACCCCGAGTTGGATCACGCATGATTCGAATGTTCTTTGATGCCTCCATCGCGGCTGAAATCATCGGATATAAAGTAGCACAATCACTTTCTACATTTGTCATTAATCCAAGTCCCCCTCGAGCAGTCAAAACGGCAATGCCATGATCACCGACCGAACCGCTAATAATGACGGAATCTCCTTCTTGAATAGAAGCGGTTAATGGTTGAGGGACAACACCAAGCCCTGTTGTGTTAATATAAATGCCATCCGCGGATCCACGTTCGACCACTTTCGTATCGCCTGCGATGATTTGCACATTCGCTTTTTTCGCTTCTTCCGCCATGGAACGAACAATCTGTTTTAAATCGTTTAGCGGAAAACCTTCTTCAATGATAAAACTGCATGTCATCATTTTTGGAATTGCTCCTGATACAGCTAAATCGTTTACCGTTCCTGCTACGGCAAGTTTTCCGATATTGCCCCCTGGAAAAAAGATCGGTTTCACAACAAAGCTATCGGTTGTCATTGCGATTTGGCCTTTTTCGATAGGAAAAAGAGCCGAATCAAACTTTGCATAAGCGTCGTTATGAAAATAGGCAACAAATACTTGCTGAATGAGTTGATGCGCCAACTCCCCCCCATCTCCATGGGCGAGCGTTATACGATCCATCTTTATTCCTCCCTCATATACTGATAGTAAGCCGCACAGCTGCCTTCGGATGAAACCATGCATGGTCCGATTGGATTCAGTGGTGTACACGCTTTTCCAAATAAGGCGCATTCAGGTGGATCGATTAACCCACGAATAACTTCTCCACAACGGCATTTTGTTTTTCGTGGACTTTGCATAGGAACGGAAAACTTTTCTTTTGCATTAAATTGACGATATTCCTCGCGGAAATCCATCCCGCTTTGAGGGATGATGCCGATTCCGCGCCATGGTTCATCGCATAACGAAAAATAATGATTCATCCAATATTTCGCATGTTTATTTCCTTCTTCGGATACGACATTTCGATATTCGTTCATCACAAGCGCGTTTTGCTCCAGCGCCAACACCAGTAATCGACGCAAGCTGCTAAGCAACTCAATCGCTTCAAATCCGCTTATAACTCCTGGCAAATGATATTCCGCAGCTAAAAATTCAAAATGCTTTCGCCCCATGACCATCGAAACATGACCAGGGAGAAGAAAGCCATCTAACGCTACTTCTTTGTTATTGAGAAGATGGCGTAAAATCGGTTCCGTTAATTTGGTCGACATCCAGATGGAAAAATTACGAACCTCGTTTTCTTCTGCTTCTTTTAGCGCTGCCGCTAAAATCGGAATGGTCGTTTCAAAACCAATCCCTAAAAAAATCACTTCTTTTTGTTGATTTTGCTCCGCAATGCGAACGGCATCAATCGGCGAATAAACAACACGAATATCTTTGCCCTCTGCTTTTGCTTGCATCAATGTTCCGTTAGAACCTGGAACACGCATCATATCTCCAAACGTACAAATAATGCGGTCATCTCCACCGGTAAGAGAAATCATCGCATCAATGGCAGCTTGGTCCGTCACGCAAACCGGGCACCCCGGTCCTGAAATGAGCCGAATATCATCTTGTAATGCTTTCTTCACTCCTGTTCTTGCAAGAGACATCGTATGTGAACCACATACTTCCATAAATGCAGGGATGCGTTGGAATTTTCTTTGAAATTGTTTCGCCAACTCTTTTACTTCATCTAATAACGCCCGACTAATTTTCGAACTCGTAGACGGATCAATCAGCCCATGCATCGGCTAGCTTCCTCCATTCTTCCAGGCTCTCTTTTGCGTACTCTTCATCGATAATAGACATCGCTTGTCCAGCATGAACAATGACATAGTCGCCGATTTTTACTTCTGGAACAAAAATAATCCCTACGTTCATTTGTGACCCCATAACATCGACTAATGCAGAGAAACCATTGATTTCAATCACTTTGGCAGGAACACCAACGCACATTATTTTCTCTCCCTTCGATTCGCGGCAATAATTAATTGACCAAGCGCTAATCCACCATCATTGCACGGAACTTTTTGATGGGTATAAACGATAAAACCTAATTTTCTTAAGCCTGTGATCAGGTGTTTAACCAAATAACGATTATGCATACTGCCGCCGGATAAGACAATTTTACGATGATATTGCGAATGCTTCTCTATCGCTTTACGAATCATCTCAATGGCTGCGGACACAACGGTTTGATGGAATCGCCCCGCAATGGTTTCGATGTTTTTGTTTCGCTTTACATCTTCTGCAATCGCAAGCCACATCGCTGCTAAATCGATTTCCATCATATTGTTTTCTTTTAATTTAAACGGGTAAGGTTCATATATATGCTCTTCATCCACCAATTCTGCTAGACGAATCGCTGCTTCTCCATCATATGTGGATTGCGTGCAAACATGTAGAAAAGCGCTCACTGCGTCAAATAATCGCCCGCACGTTCCAGCTTTCGGAGCGTGGATATTCTTTTCCATCATCTGTCTTAAAATTCGAATTTCATACTGTTTATCAGGAAAACGTTCTATAGCCAGTTCATATCCTTTTTCTCCTAAATAAAACCCTAACATCCCGACTGCAGTACGCCACGGTTCTTTGATGCATCGCTCCCCACTCGGCAACGGGGTGTACGTTAAATGTCCGAGCCGTTGATAATGAGAAGCATCGCCATACAGAAGTTCAAATCCCCATATATGTCCATCTTCTCCATACCCTGTTCCATCCAAAATCAACCCGAAACAGCTGCTTTTTATACCATTGTCCTCCATGCATGACACCATATGCGCATGATGATGCTGCACCGGAATAACTGAAACATCCCATTCTTTTACAATGTTCCATGTTTCATAGTTTGGATGCATATCAACAGCAACGACTTTCGGCTCTACTCCCATCCATGTTCGTAAATGTTCATATTCGCGCTGAAAATGTTCGACGACCTCCATATTTTGCAAATCCCCAATATGTGGTCCGAGAAAAATTTGTTCGTTTCGCCCAAAAGCAAACACATTTTTTTGTTGTCCGCCTAAAGCGGCCACTTCGTGAACATCGCTTGTTGTAAAAAATGGATCAGGGACAAACCCACGTGCCCGACGTAAAAAATCAACGTTGCCATGTTGAATTTGAACAACCGAATCATCAATCGGATGAACAATTGGCCGATTATGGATAAGAAAATAGTCAGCAATCGCCTTTAAATCTTGAAGAGCTTGCTCATCGTTATACAAGATTGGTACGCCCGACCGATTCGCACTTGTCATCACTAATACAGGCATATGTTCTTCATCTAGCAACAAATGATGAAGCGGTGTATAAGGCAGCATCACTCCAACCGTTTGTAATCCCGGAGCAAGCGACGGAGCGAGCGGATACGTTTTCCTTCTTTTTAAAACAACAATCGGAGCTTCAGGCGACTTTAACATCCGCTTCTCCTCTTCCTTCACCTCACACATTTGCTCTGCAACGGAGAGGGAGGCTGCCATCACCGCTAATGGGCGATTCGGTCGTCGCTTTCTCGTTCGTAATTGTTGCACAGCTTGTTCATTTGTAGCGTCGCACGCAAGATGATAACCACCTAATCCTTTAATCGCTACAATCGCTCCCGATAACAACAGTTGTTTCGCCTTTTCAATCGCATCCCCATCAAGCGTTTGGCCATTGCAATCGATGAGCGTAACGCGCGGTCCGCATACCGGGCAAGCAATCGGTTGCGCGTGATGACGTCGATTCAGCGGGTCTTCGTATTCTTTCCGGCAACGTTCGCACATTGGAAAGGATTTCATCGACGTATACGGGCGATCGTAAGGCAGCTGCTCAATAATCGTATACCGCGGTCCGCATTGGGTGCAGTTAATAAACGGATAGCGATAGCGATAATCATTAGGATCGTTCATTTCTTGCAAGCAATCATCACAAACAGCTGTATCGATTGGAATGACAAGGGAAGAAGCCCCCTTTCGCTCACTTTCAATAATGGAAAATTGTTGAAAACCTTGATAGGCTACCTCCAAAACGTTCAATTGATCAATGCGAGATAAACGAGGGGCTTCCGTCTGTAATGAAAGTAAAAATGACTGCAGCTCCTTCTCTTCTCCTTCTGCAAAAACGGTAACACCGTCCATGTTGTTTTGAACCGTTCCCTTTATGTGATAGCGATGAGCGAGTTGGAAGACAAAGGGACGGAACCCGACGCCTTGAACCCGTCCCTTAATCGTCACTTTTATTGATTTTTGCATCGTGCAATACCCTCTCGAATCCAATGGAACCATTGGTCCATTCCTTCATTGGTTTTCGCAGATAACGGAATAAGCAAAGATTGCGGGTTAATGCCTTTTAAGTCCTCTTTCGCTTGTTCCACATCAAAATCGAGATAAGGTAATAAATCAATTTTATTTAGTAAAACAAGTTCGGTACGCATAAACATCGTCGGGTATTTTGGAATTTTATCATTTCCTTCAGGAACACTTAATACGGCGACCTTATGCTGTTGCCCTAAATCGTAGCCAGAAGGGCAGACGAGATTGCCAACATTTTCAATAAACAAAAGGTCGATTTCATTGAAATCAAATTGTGGCAAAACCGCAGCAATCATTCGTGCGTCTAAATGGCAGCCGCCATGCGTATTAATTTGTACTGCCTGCGCGCCTAGTGCACGAATTCGTTCGGCATCTTTTTCCGTTGCTAAATCTCCTTCAATGACACCGATCCGAAAATCTTTTGCCAATGTTTCAATCGTTTTTTCTAAAATCGTTGTTTTTCCCGCTCCCGGGGAACTCATCAAATTAATGACAAGCGTTTTCGATTCTTCAAACAGACGACGGTTAAACTCTGCGGCGCGATTGTTATTCGTTAAAACATCTACCTCTAGCGTTACTTTCATGCTGTCGAACTCCCTTCGTATGTCAATACTCGAAATGCCTCTCCAGCAATAATTCGGCCGCTCGGCAACAGACACGACGGACATTGAACGAGTCTCGATTGCGGCAGATATTCCCGCTCACAAATAGGACAAAACGCTTTCGCCCGTTCAAAATGAATGATCAGCTGCGCGTCTTCAGTTAATCGGTTATCTTTTTGCAACTTATAAGCAGCAAACGCCATTTCTAAAGCTTCAGGAAGCGCATTGCTAAGCTCTCCTACAAGCAATTCTATTTTTGTAACAGAACCGATGTTTCGTTTGGCCGCATCTTGTTCAATCAAACGGACAATTTCCTCCATTAAAGCCAATTCATGCATATAAATCCCTTTCTAGTTGGACGTGCCATTCGTTTTTTATTTTTTTTGTCGCAAGCAACGGCATCTTTAATGTCCCCATCTCCGATGCCAAATCAAATTCACGGTCACAATATAAGCAGATAAAACGATGTTCTAACTGGATATAATGCGGCATGACATGACAATGAGAACAAATAGCTTTTCTCGCCTTTATCTCGCCATTTTGTGCATAAATAACAACAGGAACATGATGAACGTGCTTCACTTCCGCCCCTTTTAATTCATTAGCATCGTACATCCCAAGAAGATGCCACTTACAATGAACAGATGAGAAAATTTCTTTCATTTTTTTTATCTCATCTTCTAATAATGGGGCCGAAGCTTCTTTAATTGTTTCAACTAAACTGTTCCGCATTTCTTTTAAAAACTGCAAGCGATTCATAAAGCTTCCCACCACTTTTTCACTTGTTGAACCACTTTTTCTGCTAACTGAGGAAGTTGTGCTTGAACAATGGGGGATAATTGTAATCCAAGTTCAAGTGAAGCGGGTTGGACGCCAAACAAAATCATATGTTTGGGACATGTTTCCCGAATTTTTGCCGCAGAGAGAACCTCTTGAAACCCTAATTGATGAATCGACATTTTCACTCCAAAGTAAGCAGGAATTTCATCATCGACAAGCGTCACGATCGTCCCAGCATCCTTCCCCGCATTCACCGCATCAACAACAATTAAATAATCCGTTTCTTCAATGGTTCCCAACAATCTCATCCCATCTGTTGAACCTTCTATCACTTCCACGTTTTCGTAGTGAGAAAGCCGTTCTTCTAATAAAGGCAAAAGATGAATGCCAACTCCCTCATCCGAATAGAGTAAATTCCCTATGCCAAGAACAGTAATTTTCCGTTTACTTCTCATCCTGTTCACCTAAAGTTTCTTTTTTACGCTCCATCTTGTAGCCTGTGACAATAGAAGACATTGTGCCGTTTCGCTGTAAATAGTCTTCACGGAACGCCATATAGACATGGACGATGGTAAAGATCATAAATCCCCATGCGACTAAATGATGCCATGATCGAACAGAGAAACTGTCCCCGCCAAACAAATGAGCAACCCACATAAACATTTTTCCGTAAACCGACTCCGGCTGTGGTTCAAATAATAAATAATAGCCTGTGAGAATCATAATGATGGAGCCAAGACCGATAAAAATCCAGTAACTTAATTGGGCAAGCGGGTTGTGACCGATATAATGTTTCTTTTTATTTTTTAAAAACAAATAATACTTAATAGTTTCCCATGTTTCTTTCCAGAAAGAGAGACGAAGCAAGTTCGAAGTCGCATGTTCGTTTCCTTTATACACCCAATACCAGCGCACAGCCAAATTAATGGTGAAGACAAACGCGGTAAAAAAGTGGACATATCGTGCCCATCCCATTAAATAGGAATAATACGCTTCTTCTGGAATGGAAGCGGAAGCAAACGGGCGGCCGATAAACACGCCCGTAATCATTAAAATGAAAATGGAAAATGCATTAATCCAATGGAAAATGCGAACAGGCAACTCCCAGACGTACACTTTCACCATTTGATCGTTGAGCGGAATCGTTTTAGCCTTGCGCTTGCGCGATTTTTTCCAAACTATTTTCACTGTTTCTTTTTCAATTTTTGGATTTGTCGGGATCGACATAATGCTTCCCTCCCTACCCAATGTAAATATTAGTCGTTTGTTTGGAAGTAACATCTGTTAAATGAACGGAACATGCTAAACATGGGTCAAACGAATGAATAATGCGTAAAATTTCTAACGGTTTTTCCTTATCTAAAAGAGGTGTGCCTTTTAATGAAGCCTCGTATGCACCCATTTGATTTTTATGATCGCGCGGTGAAGCGTTCCACGTTGTTGGTACAACCGCTTGATAGTTTTTTGTTTTTCCATCTTCAATTTCAATCCAATGGCCTAAAGACCCGCGCGGCGCTTCCATCCAGCCTACTCCTTTCGCTTTCTTCGGCCACGTTTCTGGTTCCCATTTTGTCCGGTCAAAGGTGACTTGGTCGCCATTTTTAATATTTTTTAATAACGCATCCATGTCATCGCGCATCCATTTTGCAACAAGAACTGATTCCAATCCACGCGCAACTGTTCTTCCTAACGCTGATTGCATCGCCTCAAGCGGCCAATTCAATTTCTTCAATGTGTCGTCTATTAAACTGACAAATTCGTCTCGTTTTAACGCATAGCCGACAAGCATACGCGCGAGCGGTCCCGTCTCCATCGGATGCTCTTTCCAACGTGGAGATTTAATCCAGCTGTACTTTTCATCTGTATTTAACGTTTTGAACGGAGGTTTTGGACCTGTGTAACGGAGCGATGTTTCCCCTTCCCACGGATGTTTGCCAATTCCGCCTTCTTTTCCGTCATAGGTGTACCATGAATGATCAATAAACTCTTTCACTTGCTCTGGATCTTTCAAATCAACATCTAGCACTTCATGGAAGTTTCCGTTCAAAATCACGCCGCGCGGGAAGCGGTAAAGTTTAACCTCGCGAATGTCTCCTGTTGAAAAGTCACCGTAACATAAGTAGCTATTTAAGCCACCGCCGTATGTCCAATCTTTATAATAAGAGCCGATGGCAAGCAAATCCGGGATATACACTTTATTAACAAATTCAATGGCTCCATCAATAATTTGTGAAACATGCATCAATCGTTCCGCATGAACCGCATTGTCGCTGTTAATATCGATCGGCGTCGCCATTCCACCGACAACATAGTGAGGATGAGGGTTTTTTCCGCCAAAAATCGTATGAATTTTAACAATTTCTTTTTGCCAATCAAGTGCTTCCAAATAGTGTGCAACCGCTAACAAGTTGACTTCTGGCGGCAATTTATAAGCTTTATGTCCCCAATATCCGTTTGCAAAAATGCCAAGTTGGCCGCTTTCCGCGACTTTTTGGATTTTTGTTTGAATTTCTTTGAAATATCCCGGTGATGATTTTGGCCAGTCCGAAATGGATTGCGCAATGCGACTCGTTTCATTTGGATCTGCTTTTAATGCACTTAATACATCCACCCAGTCAAATGCGTGCAGGTGATAAAAATGAACAACATGGTCGTGTAAAAAAATAGCTGCATTCATAATGTCACGAATAAGATGAGCGTTTCTTGGAATTTTAATATCAAGCGCATCCTCAACGGCGCGAATTGATGCTAACGCATGTACCGTTGTACAGACACCGCAAATCCGTTGCACATATGCCCATACATCACGAGGATCGCGATCGCGAACAATCAGTTCAATTCCTCGCACCGCTGTACCAGAGCTGAATGCATCTTGAATGATCCCTTTTTCATCAACGTCCGCCTCAATGCGTAAATGACCTTCAATTCGCGTTACTGGATCTACAACAATTCGTTCTGTCATTTCCGTTCACCTCATTCATGATTCTCTTGATCTTTTTTCTTTACCGCTGTGATCGCTGCATGTGCGGCAACTCCTGCCGCCGTTACACCAGCTGCAATCGCACCAACCGTTTCTGGATTAATCGTCGTTTGTGATGCGGGGATTTTTGCACGACGAACGTAAAATGGCCCGTTATCCCAGAATCCCTTTTCTGAACAGCCGATGCATGGATTGCCAGATTGAATCGGATAACTCACCCCACCATTCCAACGCATTTCTGCACAAGAGTTATATGTAGTTGGGCCTTTACAGCCGAGTTTATACAAACAATATCCTTGTTTTGCACCTTCATCATCAAATGACTCCGCAAACAATCCTGCGTCAAAATACGCCCGACGGTTGCATTTATCGTGAACACGATGACGATAAAACGCTTTCGGTCTTCTTAGATGGTCCAATTCCGGTAATGTACCGAACGTAATAATATGGGCAATAACCCCTGTCATCACTTCAGCAATCGGCGGGCATCCAGGAACTACTACAATCGGCTTGTCCTTTACAAAGTGCGTAACTGGTTTGGCATTCGTCGGATTTGGATGAGCGGCCGCAATACCTCCCCATGACGAACAGCTTCCGTAAGCGATAATCGCTTTCGCCCCTTTTGCTGCTTCAATGAAAGTTTCTTTTGCCGACATACCGCCAACGGTCAAAAACGCATCATCCATTGGCAAGCTGCCTTCCACCGCCAATATGTACTCTCCATAATAGTCTTTCATCACATGTTTTCTCGCTTCTTCAACTTGATGTCCGGAAGCAGCAGATAAAACTTCTGTATATTCGAGCGAGATCATATCGAAAAGCACACTTTCCACTTTTGGATGTGTAGAACGAATAAATGATTCCGAACATCCTGTACAGTCTTGAAACTGTAACCAGATGACTGGAACACGCGCGCTTTTTTCCATCGCTGCAACAACTTTATCTGTTTCGGAGAAATCTAGCCCCATTGTTGCCGCTAGCGCCGTACACATTTTTAAAAAATCACGTCTTGTAAAGCCACGATCTAAAACGGTTTCCAAAATTGTTTTTCTTTTCATGTAATTCCTCCCCCTTTGCATGGTAACGTTTACACCTCACTATAACATATTCTTGACATTTTTATGGCATATAAAAAAATATTTCACAAAATATTCTTAATTATATTAACATAGTGTTTATATTAAAAATTAAAAATACAAAAAAGTGCCTCATATAAAACAGGCACTTTTGTTTACATACTATTTTCTCTTTTTTTATAAACAAATTTAGAGATGGATATACTAATTTCATATAGCAGTAAAAGCGGAATCGTCACAAGAAAATCGGAAATAAAATCAGGTGGCGTGATTGATACAGCAACAACAATGAGAACGAAATAAGCGTACTTGCGAACTTTTTGTAGCGCATATGGATTAATGAGTCCAATGTTTGTCAAAAACATGACAATGACTGGAAGCTCAAATAAAACGGCAAACGGTACTGTCATGTGCAGAACGAAACGAAAATATTTTTCGGTTGTAAACATCGTTGCAAACATGTCATTTCCTAATCCGACAAGAAAACGAAACACAATTGGTAAAACAACAAAATATCCGAAACATAGCCCTAATACAAATAAGATAAACGTAGCTGGAATATAAGAGAGCGTAATTTTCCGTTCTTTTGGCGTCAATGCTGGTTTTACAAATAGCCATGTTTGCCAAACAAATATTGGAATGGTTAATGTAATCGCAAACACGCCAGCCAACATAAAGTAGATCCATAAAATATCCGTTGGTCCTAAAATGGTTAATTTAACCTCTAAATCTTGAATCATCCAACGATAAATATCTTGCACAAAAACAAACCCTAACACAAAAAAAACAATAAATGCCACAGCTACAATAATGAGTCGTTTTCTTAATTCATTTAAATGCTCAATTAAAGGCATTTCCTGATTGTACAATTGCTTTTTTTTCACGAACGTAAGCACCAACCTTTATTTAAATTCCCGATGTTAAAAACGGCAACGAAAGATGTTGCCGTTTCCTCATACAATTATGATTTGTGCGCCTCTTTTTTATGATCTAATTCTTCTAACACTTCATCGCTCAGTCCTTTGGTTGATTTTTTAAATTCGCGTAACGTCTCTCCAAAAGCTCGTCCAATTTCCGGGAGTTTTTTCGGTCCAAAAATAACCAGCGCAATTAAGAGAATTAAAATTAAACCAGGTACACCGATATTGGAAAGCATGGTGTCATCTCCTTTTATTTTTATACGAAAATGCTTCTTTTCTTTATTTATTTTATTGCTAATATATTTGTTTTTCAATTGAAAATTTTATGATAGAAAGTTAGCAATGAACTGCATACAACTTATGTACTTTTTGTTCTCACCTCATTCTATCAAAATGGAAAATAACAAATTTATCGGACATAAAAAGCAATAAAAAAGAGCTCATCGTCGAGCTCTTTGTTCTAGATCCTGGATAAATTGATACGTTTTTGGAGCGGTCGATTGCAAATGCTTGCGCGTGTTCTCGTTGTAATAGTAATAAGCAAACGACTCGGCAAAATATTCTTCCGGATACGTAAGGAAATAATAGTGATGCGGAAACAGTTTTGCTGCTTCTTCCTGCCAAATTGAATGGAAAGCCGCAGTCTCGTGAATATGATCGAACACGATATAATCGATGGAATGAGCGAACTCGTGCAACTCCAAATTAATCGAGCCGTGCCCTTTTCCCCTCTCACTGTGGCCAATTTTAACAAGCACTAAATGCGAGCCGCCAAGCCCTGGGACATCATCCCACGTTGCCGAAGAGGATAAATACCCGCGCGGCGTTTTCCCGCGTAAGTGTTTCGCCGATGGTTCATCGGTAATCTTCCCATCCAACAGCTGAATATAAATATGATGATCCGCCGCTTTTTGCAATATGGATGGGTCGATATGAGCAAGCGTATCAATTATTTTTTTCGCTTCTTTATGGGAAAAGTTCGTCTCCGGAACAATGATCATTTTTCTTAATATATCGTACGGCATTGTATGTTGTATGTCCATATTGCTATCATCAAGCAAAACGCCGTGTGCGGCCGGATATGGGGAAAACGAAAGAAGCGGAACGATCGCCAACACCGCCATGCTCCAAAAAAGAACCCGTTTCATGAACCTTTCCCCCGCTTCTTTACTATCAATTTCAGAATCTTTTTTTCTATTAAATTATAGCACACGCGAAAACGGGAACAAACGTGTAAAATAAAGGAAACGGGATCACCGGGAAACGTTCATAGAAACGGATTGGAAAAACTGCTCACGTCCGCCATTGCGGCGGCGTATTTTTATCCCAATAAATTTTTCCTAGCTCGTAATGGGTTTGGAAATTGTCGTGGCACGTATGGTAATGAAATTGAAACCAATACCCATCTTGCGGCGGGTGTTCGCGCCTGACGTGAAAACGGATAATATCCTCTCCTGTGTCGACGCGGTAAATATGAAAAATGCGCTCTCCCATCCCGCCTGATGGGTTTTCCGTCACCGCCAAATACTGCAGCTGTTCTTCCGGATATTGCTCGGCAAGTGAAGCGATTACTTCCTCGATGCGCGGTAAAATTACATCGCAAAACTCGTCTTCAATCACGGGGGCGATTTTGCGTCCGAACTTTTCGTACGATTGCCGAGTGGCTTTCTCCATCGTCTGTTCGATAAATTGCTCACGGGTAACAGGCAGAGCTTGCGTTGCCGATTCCACCGCAACAGATGCGGTTTGCGAGACGCGACCGCCATGCTGCCAATCGGAAGACGGGGCATCATCAGCGGTCGGCTCGTCCGCTGCCATTAAGGAAGACGGCGGGGTAACGAGCCCAAACGTACAGGCGGTGATGGCAACAACGAGCGTTTTACGCAACCATTTTGGCAGCCTCACGCCTCTTCACCTGGTTACTAAAATCTATAAAAACCGACTCATCGCGATGGAACCAGGAAACATCGCTTGCCGCTCGGATTCTCACCGAGTTCCATCAGGAAGGGAATTTCCCTTGTCATTCACCTGCTGTGAAAGACATCCCGTGGCTCGCTGTCAGCGACGGCGCCTGTCGTGCACCATTCCTTCCATCGGTCCGTACACGACAACGATTTTAGTAACCAGGTCTACACCTCCTTCAGTTGAATTTGATCCTGGTTCAGCCAACAGAATTTGTGCAAGATGTTCCATAATGACCATTCATGTTCCTCTTTGAAGTTCTCTATCTTTTTTAACATCATCCCTAAATATTGTCGTTGTTTTGTTCCGCTTTTCGATTGCTTGTAGGATTCTTCCATCGACCCTAACACCGCAATCAAATGGCGCTTCACTTTCGTTTTGATGATATCAATGAGTTCTTTTGGCAATCGTTCCTGATACCCTAATCCCCGTCTGCCAATCACCAAAGCGGCGCTTTCATGGACGGATAACCCATACTTTTTCATATACTTGAAACGTCCGATGACGCTGGTATATGCCGGATTCACTTTTTTGACACGAAACCCGAGCCTTAAGCCTCGACGAAGGATGGTGTCAGTCAGTTTTTTCTTTTTGAAATGGTGGGTCAAGCGATTGAATCGTTTGTCCGTATCGTGCTGCTGTCTTAGTTGGATGTTTTCGATGACCACTGCCCCAACATTCTCTTGAAGCAGCCAGTCATATACATCGCGCACCGTTTCACCAACGATGTTGTTTCGTTTATTCGCTTTCACATATTCGAGTTCATGACAGTAAAACACTTTCGATTGGATGAAGTTTCCTTGTTTCGAAACGATGCTTACGGCGATGCGGTCCATATTGATATCAATCCCAGCGATTCGTTCCGCTTGAATCGGTTCATCATCGGTAAGTTCTCTGCCATATACCTCTTCTTCATAGATGAGATGAATGTAATATTCCCCGTTTTTGCGTTTGATTTCGACGGTATATGGTTGATATTCGATGATCGGCTTGCCTTTTGCATTCACTCCGACTGGTTCTCCCAGGACGAGATCGATGATTTCCTCTTCATATTTTTCAGGAACAGACACAGGGAATCGTAAACGGGGAGCGTGTTTTCCTTCTTGTTGTCCAAGTGGATTCGCAATTTCTACATAACATTCATCAGTGTGATCGTCATAGATAAGGCGAATATTTAAGTTCCCTTTTTTGCTTTTATCGCCTCTGGCATACAACTGATTCGAGCGCAAGTCTTTCCATTCTTCGTTCGTGATTTTTCCTTTTAGACGCTTATAAAAGTTCTCTTTTCCACCAAAAATCACACTCGGAATCGTCCCTTGGTCGAGATGGTGCTTTAGCTCGGCTTCTTTCGCTTTGAGCTTTTCTAACCGTTGGTGCAATCCACCTAGACATGTAGGAAGATCGACTTTTTTCGGTGTTTTTCTTCCATGTTGGTACTCATCGATTTTCTTTTCGGTTTTTTCGATTTTCGCTTGCACATCCTCTAAGCGCATAGGAAGTAACTCACGTTGAGAAGAAATGAGCGATTGAGCAAGCAAGACCGCGTCTTCGGCAAACCGTTTGTTGAGCCGAAATTGGTGCGGAAGGTGTTTGATGATGTCTTTTGCGTTCCTTCCCTCCAGCAAACGGTGGAATGCATATCGCTTCGCTGAACAAAAGACGCGCATCAACTCATCTAATGAGTGAAGTTGTGATGCATCATGAGAAACGATTTTCATCACCCGAACCGTTTTCATCCCCTTGCCTTCCCCCTTGTTTGGATCCTTAAGAACATATATTCGCTAACTTTTCTTCATTTCCTTTTTTACATACGGAAGGGGGAGATGATTTTTTATCATCGGACAGGAGACGATGGAAAAGATGGAGAACATCCACCTCTTTACGTTCAATAACAGGAGATATTTACATGATTTCATATTTGCTTATCAAACTGCTTATACCTCCCTTCAACGAAAAATCCCGCTCTGCTTCAGCTTTTCTACCGCCCGCAGCAGCTTGTCTTCTTCTTGCACAAGAGCGATGCGCACATAGCCTTCCCCGCTTGGTCCAAACGCATGGCCAGGCGTGACGACCACACCAGCGCGATCGATTAACGCATAGGCAAAATCAAGTGATGTCCACCCCTTTGGAATTTCCGCCCAAACAAACATCCCTGCCTTCGGGCGCTCGACATGCCAACCGATCGAAGCAAGCCCATCAACGAAGCAGTCGCGACGGGATTGATAAATAGCCCGGTTTTGTTCGCAAAATGACGCACCTTCCATTAACGCCGCAATTGCTGCTTGCTGAATCGGCAAAAAAATGCCATAATCCAAATTCGATTTAAAATTGCCAAACACGCGGATGATTTCTTCATTTCCACAAATATAGCCGATGCGGCAGCCAGCCATATTGAAGCTTTTCGATAACGAATTAATTTCAATGCCGACTTCTTTTGCTCCAGGCACTGATAAAAAGCTCATCGGCTTTTGACCGTCGTAATACAGCTCACTATAGGCAAAATCAGAAACAACGATAATGTTATATCGTTTAGCAAACTCTACCACTTCGCGAAAAAACGCTTCCGTCGCCAGTGCCGGAACGGGATTGCCTGGAAAATTGATAAACATCATCACCGCTTTTTCCGCGACCTCGTGCGGAATTTCCCGCAAATTTGGCAAGAAATCGTTCTCCTTGCGAAGCGGCATGAAATACGGAACCGCTTCCGCCATCGCAATTCCTGCCGCATACGCCGGATAGCCGGGATCGGGAACGAGGATGATATCTCCCGGGTCGGCAAACGCCATCGGCAGATGAACAAGTCCGTCTTGCGAACCGATGACATACATGATTTCCGTTTCCGGATGAAGCGTGACACCATGTGAAGTTTGATAATAATACGCCACCGCTTCATGAAATTCATTTGTGCCTTTTAAAGTATAGCCGTATGCCTGCGGATCGTTTGCATAACGGCTAAGCGCTTCCATGACAAACGGCGGCGGCGGCAAATCAGGGCTGCCGATGCTTAAGTCAATCAAATCGTCATGTTCGCTACGTTTTTGCTGTTTATACGCCGATAATTCGGCAAAAATAGACGCAGAAAAAGCATTCATTCGCATAGCCAGTTTCATGTTCCAACCTCTCCCCCAACTTGCTTCGCAGAAAACCGCTTTCTTTTTCCGCTTTAAATGATATATACTATGAATATAATAAATAGTGTATCATACTGAATATATAAATAGTGTATCATACTTTACAATACAAAACATAGAGAAAGGCGGGGAACAACATGAGCACGATCTTTTTCGCTGCAAGCATTATTACGCTTTTGTATTTTATCTATAGCTGTATTGCCAACGCATAAGAAAAACTCGCAGGATGGCTGCGAGTTTTTCTATTAATCGATTTTCGTTTTCTTGCGCGCGGAATCGAGCTCATACGCTCCTGTTTCCGTTTGCGTTGTTCCTTGTCCTTTCACGTTTGGCGCACTGCTCCCGGTTTTCGACGGATCTTTCTTCCGCTTTGCCACCTTGCATCACCTCCGCCCTTAACGTTCCCTTGCCTTTTTCTTTCTATTCCTTTCACTTCACCGTTTGTGCCTAACTAATAAAAGCCAGGTCCTCTCTTATGTCCCAACTTTATGGTTCTGTCGTTACGTCATATAAAAAAGGATGCCTAAAATAAGCATCCTATTCGCAATACTTTTCAAATGCATTCATAATGTTTTCCATTACGGCTTCCATTGATTGAATTTCAATTTCTTCGCGCGGGATAAAGTGGACGACTTCTTTCCCTTTTAACAGGGCCATTGACGGAGACGAAGGGGCGTAGCCAACAAAATATTCGCGCATTTTCGCCGTCGCTTCTTTATCCTGACCGGCAAAGACCGTCACTAAATGATCCGGTTTTTTCTCGCTGCGCAATACCGCCTGCGTTGCCGCTGGACGTGCTAATCCTCCTGCACATCCACAAACGGAGTTCACAACGACAAACGTTGTGCCTTCAACATTTTCCATAAATTGTTCCACTTCTTCACTTGTGCGCAGTTCGCGGAATCCGGCGTTCACTAATTCGTCGCGCATCGGCTGCACAAGCTGGCGCATATATTCTTCATATGTCATGGACATAACACAATCCCTCCAAACCATTTTCGCTGTCATCAGAATACTATTTTATTCCTAAAAAATCAATCAAAATAACTAACACGGTCGTACTTACGTTATGAATGATGCAAACATTACACATAAAACGTAAAAAGAAAAGGTGCAATCGTATGTAGCGCGCCTTTTCCAATTTTTATCACGCTTGACTATTGGCCCTTTCTTCTGCTCTCCGTCATCTGCTTCCAAACCGATCCTTTCGCTTCTTCGCCGCCTTCAATGCGCTCGATCGCCATTTTCACTTGCATGCTTACTTCAAATTCCGGATCGTTTTCCGCCGCTTTTAACGCCGGCAATGCCGATTCATCGCCGACCTCATATAAAAACATGGCAGCGCGCCAGCGAACGAGCTTGCTTGGATCTTTCAACGCTTCGATCATAACCGGAATCGCTTCCGGATCGCCGATGTCGGACAAACAATCGCCCGCAGTGCGGCGGACGGACACCGCCTTATCTTTCAGCGCTTCATACAAATACGGCAACACTTTTTTGCCGCCGATCATCCCTAAATACGCCGTCGCCAGGCGGCGGATCGCCACCTTTTCGTCTTTCAGCGCTTTCGCCAGCACCGGAATATCGTCTTCGCTCGGATCGGCCATTTGTTCTAGCGCCGCGTACCGTTTCGTCCAATCCGGATCATCGAGCATTTCTTTCGTTACTTTCACGCTTTGGCGCTTTTGTACTGTTTTTTCTTGCTCACCGCGGCGGAACATTTGCACAATCCGCTCTAACCGCTCCGGCGGATAGGCAGCGGAAAGCTCTTCGACAATTTCGTTGCCGATTTCTTCAAACGTGCCGTAGCGGACTCCTCTTTCAATCCATTTTCTCTCGAGCACGATATTCCCCGCATATTTTTGCGCTTCAATCACCGCATCGATAAACGGTTTTGGCAGTCCGACTCGGTGTTCTTTCTCACCATCGGTCAATTTTACCTGCATTGGCAACCCGTAAAGCATTTGCACATATACTTTTACTTCGCCAAAATGTTCGTTTGGTTTTTTGGCCGTCTCTTGCTCGCTTTCCACATCTTCCCCGAACACTTCACGAACTTTTGTCAAAATGCCTTTCCAATCATATTTCGGATTGCGCTCAATCGCCAAAAAGTCAGCGACATGATAAATCCCCTTGACGCCTTCGATTTTCATCAGCTCTTGGATCAGAGGCGGCGCCGTATCGACATTGTCCGGCTTATAGTTATGGCTCGTGCCAAAAGGCAGCTCCTCATCTAAGAGCACTTTCATCGTATTCGGACTTGGCGTCGGTTCAATCGATTTAATTTTCAATTCCGTTTCCTCCTTTGCTTATAACGACTCGACGAGCTCCGAAAGCTCGGCCCACCGCTCTAACAGCGCATCGAGCTCGTTAGAAAGCGTTTCGTATTGCTCGGCAAGTTGCTGAACTTTTTCATAGTCGCTCGCACACGCTTCCATCTCTTCGGCCACCCGCTGCAATTCTGCTTCTAGTTTGGCTATATTGGTTTCAATTTCTTCCCACTCTTTTTGTTCTTTGTACGTCAGCCGGCGCTTCGTCTGTTTTCTTGGCGGCTTCGTTTCTTTTGCGGCTTGCTTTTCTTGTTTTGGCGGCAATTGCCGCTGTTCCTCCAAGTATTCGGAATACTCGCCGATATACGTACGGATGTTGCCGTTCCCATCTAAAATCAAAAGCTGTTCGGCGACTTTATCTAAAAAGTAGCGGTCGTGGGAGACGGTCATCACAACGCCTGGAAACGACTGCAAATAATCTTCAAGAACCGTTAACGTTTGCGTATCCAAATCGTTCGTCGGCTCATCAAGCAATAACACGTTTGGCCCGCTCATCAACAAGCGCAACAAATATAAGCGGCGCTTTTCCCCGCCGGACAGCTTGCGAATCGGCGTTCCATGCATATGCATTGGAAACAAAAACTGCTCGAGCAACTGCGCGGCGGAGATCGTCTCTCCATCGACGGTGCGTATTGCCTCACCCGCTTCGCGAATATATTCAATAACCCGTTTTTGTTCATCCATTTCCACATGTTCCTGTGTATAATAAGCGATTTTCACGGTCGGACCAATTTCCACTTCCCCTTCCTCCGGCCGCAGCCGCCCGGCGATGATGTTGAGTAAAGTCGATTTGCCGCTGCCATTCGGCCCGACAATACCAATGCGGTCACCCGGTTTGACAAGCAGGTCAAAGGAATGAAAAAGCTTTTTGCCGCCGAACGAATGGCTGATTCGCTTCAGCTCGATCACCTTTTTGCCAAGCCGGCTGCCGCCCAGCTTCATCTCAAGCTGTCCGCTTTTTTCCATCTCCAGCGATGCTTCGAGCTGGGCAAACCGTTGCAAGCGCGCCTTTTGCTTCGTCGTCCGCGCTTTGGCGCCACGTTTAACCCATTCAAGTTCACGAAGATACAGCTGACGCCGCTTTTGCGAAGCGGCGCGCTCTTGTTCTTCGCGGAGCGCTTTCGCTTCTAAAAACGCCGCATAATTTCCGACATACGTATATAGCTTGCCGCCGTCTAGCTCAAAGATGCGATTCGTGACACGGTCCAAAAAGTAGCGGTCGTGCGTGACAAACAATACCGCCCCCCGATAGCGCACCAAATATTCCTCGAGCCAGCGAATCGCCTCATCATCAAGGTGGTTCGTCGGCTCATCAAGCACAAGCAGATCGGGCGCTTCAATTAAAGCCTGCGCCAGCGCGACGCGCCGCTTTTGTCCGCCGGAAAGCGCGCCGATGCGCTTCGTCATGTCAGGAATGCCGAGCTTTGTTAAAATCGCTTTGGCGTTGGCATTGGCATCCCATGCATTTTGCGCATCCATTTGCTGTGAAAGGGCATACAAGCGCGCCTGCCGCCTTTCATCAAGCGGATGCTCAGCGAGCTCAGCGAGCGCCAGCTCATAATCGCGCAACAGGCGAATCAGGGGCGTATCGCGCTGAAATACTTGCTCAAGCACGGTCAAATCAGGGCGAAGTTCCGGCTGCTGCGGCAAATATCCGATCGTAAAATCTTTTGGACAGGCAATATTTCCTTCATCCGGCGCGTCCACACCGGCAATAATGCGCAACAATGTCGATTTCCCGGTGCCATTGACGCCAATGATGCCGATGCGCTCCCCTTCTTTCACTGTAAAAGACAATTGCTGAAACAACACTTTTTCCCCGTAGCTTTTCGAAATTCCTTCTACTGTCAACATTTTCATGGCAACCATCCTACTCTCGCTTCTGTTTCTTCGGGCGCGGAATGCGACGGAGCGTAACATACCGCTTGTGCACCGCTGAGAAAAGTTTCTATTTTCAAACGTACCGGAAAAACTTCGCCATCGCTTACCACTTCCGCTTTCTTCCGCTTTGGACAAAAAACCGTCTTCCGCAGGGGGAAGACAGTTTTTCTCCTCTTTTATAACAGTTTTTCAATTTCGCTTTTTAACTCGCTCGGCCGCGTCTGCGAAGCGAAACGGGCGACCACATTTCCGTTTCGATCCACCAAAAACTTCGTAAAGTTCCATTTAATCGCCTTCGTTCCAAGTACACCTGGGGCTTTTTCCTTTAAATACTCGAAAAGCGGATGGGCGTTTTCGCCATTGACATCGACTTTGGCAAACATCGGAAAGGTAACCCCGTAATTGACTTGGCAAAACTGTTCAATCTCTTCTTCCGTGCCCGGCTCTTGATGGCCAAATTGATTACACGGAAAGCCGAGAACGACCAAATCGCGGTCACGGTATTGCTCATACAGCTCCTGCAGCTCTTTATATTGTGGAGTAAAGCCACACTTGCTCGCCGTATTAACAATCAGCAACACTTTCCCTTTGTAATCCGCTAATGACTGTTCTTCGCCGCGAATCGTTTTCGCGGTAAAATCGTACACACTCACCCCATTTCACCTCACTTCCCATCATAATGGATTTTCCGCCCTTTTTCCACTTTCACGCCCTTCATTTATCAGAAAACTCACTCAATTGTTCGAGCGAAGCAATCATGTACGGGATCATTTCCTGCAGGTCGGAGACATTATCTTCATAGATCAAACGGCCGAACTCAATCGTTGCTTCATTGCGGTAACTAAGTGTTTCATGAGGAAACTCATGGCTTAACGTTTGCCGGATGATGCGCTCCTCTCCCCAAACTCGACGCAATACCCTTTCTATATGTGAACATGCCGCTGTTTGCCGAATTGGTAACGAAAATGTAATGGAAAGCGTACAGCCCGGTCGAATCGCCTGCCGAAGCAGCTCTTTTGCAATTTGTTCTAAATCCATTTCCAAACGGATCGTGCAAGATACGTACGGTGTATGAGCCGAAGCCAAACGGAAAGTAATAGTATACGTTCGTGAAAAATGAGCTAAATCAACGAGGTCGTGCCGGTCAATGACTACAATCTCTCCCTCTAAATCCAAATCGTATACTGCACCTTCCAGCACCGTTTTCAAATTGTCAAACGCCGTTGGATCAAACATCCCATCGCTCCTTTAAAATAGTCCTACTGCATTTGGGCGATTTTGCGGATTTTCTCCGGAACCGATTCGTTACCGTCATATAAAGGTGCGAAATGATTCTCTGTGTTTTCGATCACATGGAGAACTTTTTCCGCTAAATCGATGCCGCCTTCTCCGCCTTTTGCCCACACTTCCGTTAACGATACAGGATATCCATTCATATCGCAAAAATCCGTAAGCGATTTTAATATACATTTTACCATTGATACAAATTGAAAAAAAATTCGTTGAATAAAATTTGTAATGTTTTTATAATTAAGTTATTTAAAACATTGAAAGAATGGAGGGTGAGACTGTTGCCAATCAACATTCCAAAAGATTTGCCAGCCAAAGAAATACTCGAACAAGAAAACATTTTCGTCATGGATGAGGAGCGGGCGTATTCGCAGGACATTCGTCCGTTGAACATAGTGATTTTAAATTTAATGCCGGAAAAAGAAAAAGCGGAGACACAGCTATTGCGCCTTCTTGGCAATTCGCCCTTGCAAGTGAACGTCACTTTTTTGCGCCCAGCTACCCATGAGCCGAAAACGACAAGCAAACATCACTTAGAGCAGTTTTATACGATCTTTCCGCATATCCGTCATCGCAAATTTGACGGAATGATCATTACCGGCGCTCCAGTCGAACAAATGCCGTTTGAAGAAGTCACATACTGGAAAGAGTTAACAGAAATTATGGAATGGACAAAAACGAACGTTACCTCCACCTTACATATTTGCTGGGGAGCGCAAGCCGGCCTTTATTATCATTACGGCATTCCAAAATACCCGCTACCGCAAAAATGCTTCGGTGTGTTCGAACATTCACTTGAAGTGAAAAATGTCAAACTATTGCGTGGGTTTGACGATATCTTCCGCATGCCGCATTCGCGCCATACCGATGTCAAACGCGAAGATATTGAAAAAGTACCGGAACTGACGATTTTATCCGTTGCCGAAAAAGCCGGCGTATGTTTAGTCGCGTCCAATGACGGAAAGCAAATCTTTTTAACCGGCCATCCGGAATACGACGCCACGACATTAAAAGAAGAATATGAACGCGATTTGGCCAAAGGCTTGCCGATTCACATTCCGGAATCGTACTTCCCGAACGACGATCCGACGAAACAGCCGCTAAACACTTGGCGCTCTCATGCGAATTTATTGTTTGTCAACTGGCTGAACTATTACGTTTATCAAGAAACGCCGTATATTTGGGAATAAGTATATTCTTTTTTCTAAGCCGATATTGCTTGCGGAATCCATCGGGAAGACTTCCGATGCAAGCATCGAGTGAAAGGAGAGCGCCTTCTTCTACGAAGAAGCGTTTTCGATAGAAATGGTAAGAAGCACTCCCACCTCTTAGTGGATGAAGGTGGGAAAGGTTCATTTGCGTGGTCAAAATGTGGTCAAGAAGGCAGGAGGATTACTCCGCCTTCTTTTTTATTCTTACACCTGATGGCACTGCCATTTTCACGATAAAACAGCATAGTCAACATATAAGAAAATCCGATTGATTTTCTACCATTACTTCCAACAAGGATCTTGTTACTTTCTCCTTATACTCGATAGGCTGATAAGGGTCTGTGCTAGATGACATAAAAATCGTCACTTTCCCTTTATTTTTGGCTTTGACAAGCTCTTTGCGCAGTAAATCTGCCGCTTTCTTTTTTATTGTCTACCCAAGTTCCCCATTCCTCCTTACGGAACATCGAAACAGGCATTTGACGCACATAGCAGTATGAACAACCGCAACTTTTTATTTATGGAGATTCCTTTATTAATTTTCATAGAATAAGTTCGATTCGTCATTTAATTTCACCGGGTATCATTCACCTTTGAAAAATTCATATATCCATGCCGTCAGGTTTTGCGTCCCGTCGCGATCTTTACGGCTTGCTCTTTCATTTTTGGAGATAATCGATTTTTCCTATTGACAAATTTTAAAAAAAGAACTATTCTAATTCGCGATTGTTCGCGGAAACTTCCTACCCCTCGACAAAACTAGTCAAAGGATTCGAATACTCCCTCAACGAATACACATCATAGAACAAGAAACAACTAGAGAAAGGGATGAGCATGCGTGAGAGCGGAACGGAGAAAGCAATGGAAAATACACTGGCGCAAATACAAACATTTGTATAAAGGGGCGCGCACGGAACGCCGCAATAAATGGCGGCAAAAATGGGAAGAAAAATATACCGCAAGCTAAAAAGCCTTGGCGAAACGCCAAGGTTTTTTGCTTTTCCATCTACAAGGTAATTTTCTTATTTTTTGTGGTTTCCTACGATTGTCCAATTCCCTTTCGCCATTTTTTCATACAATACAGTAGCTTGATCGAGGAGGTGAAGGGGAATGAGCTACGGTGAACACAGAAACGCCTTTGCGTTGATTGTTGTATTGTTTATTTTATTGATTATCGTCGGCACTGCATTTGTCGGCTTCGGTTACTAACATAGCGGGATAAAAGAAGACGAGGGAGCTGTTTGGCAAATAAGCAGCTCTCTCTATTTATTTTCATCATATGCACAAAGACAGCGATTGCGCACCTTTTTATTTCTTCTTTAGCATAAAAATCCACATAAACGTCAGCGCTTGCTTCAGCTCGGTTGGCAGCGAGCCAATGAGACTTTCGGACACTCCCCGTTTGTACACCCCTTGTCCGTCGATGATCTCCCATCCATTCTCTTTAGCTAACTGCTCGAATTCCCACGGCATCATCGTATTGCAGATGACTGGTTTTCCGTATAAACGTGGATAGCTGTTGACGCGCGGCGCGGCGGTCGGCCCGAGAATGCCAGCGCAAAAATAGCCACCTCGCTTTAACACCCGTTTTGCTTCTTCGAGCGCCTCAAGCGGCCGCTCCGTCCATTCGAGGGAATTAATGGCCATCGCTCCGGCAAACATTTCATCGGCAAACGGCAGCTTCGTTAAATCGCCCTGCACAAAGCGAAGCTGTTCGTTTTCCCCGCGCGCTTTTGCTTTTTCGATCATTTCGATGGATAAATCGACGCCGGTTACCTCATATCCTGCCTTGGCCAGCTTCCATGCGCCGTAGCCGTCGCCGCAACCTAAATCGACGATGTTGCTTCCTTTTGGAATGTAAGAAGCAATAAAAGGAATGACCGTTTTTCGGCTTCCCCGCTCCCACATCTCCTCGCTGCTTTGGTGCCAAAACTCGGCTTTTTCGTCCCACTGTCTTTCTGCTTCTTTATGCCAATCAAACGTTGCCACGAATATCACCTCTTTCTACATAAAATGTTCCCTTTTCACTAAAAATAATAGCGGGGGCAAGAAGGAGTGAATGACGATGAACGAACAAGAAACGTTTGTCCCTGTGCTAAAAATCACCAAGGTGACATTATTAGCTTGAAAACATCGACAGGACGGGTGCTTTCGTACCGAAAAGCACTGATGAAAGTAGAAAGCGGCGCGATTAGTGGCTTCCATGTCGTAAACGAACGATATATCCGTTCAAATCCGGATGGAGATGCGCCCAACAACCTTGACCATCTTCCAACTTTTTTCTAAAACGAATGAAAGAAAGGATGACGCAATGATGACAAAAAGCCCGAACAAAGGAAGCAAAAACCAAAATGCGCCGACGCAAGATGCCATGTCCTTGCTTAATAGCTCGGTTTCCGGCGACAACAGTAAAGGCAGAAAACAAAACAAATCGCAAAGCGACAAAACCGACCTATATGAGTAAAAGGGATGAGCTACAGCTCAATCCCTTTCATCGCCGTAACGCCTTGCTTATAATCGTGTTTAATTAGTTTCATCTCCGTAACAATGTCGGCGATCTCAATTAATTCCCGCTTCGCCGAACGGCCGGTAATAACTAAATGAAGATTAGGTGGACGCTTTTCCATTAATCGAAGTACGTCTTGAACAGAAACGATATCATCAACCGGAAACCGGTCAATCGCAAGCGCATTATTCAGTTCATCTAAAATAATTAAGTCGTACATACCTGATAATACTTTTTCTTCCGTAAATTCCCATGCAGCTTTCAATGCCTGCCGGTGTACTTCCGGCGTTTTCGTCCACGTAAACCCGGCACCCATTTGATACATTTCGATCCCGAGTTTTTGAAATATAAGATGCTCGCCATACATGCGTTCCGGTGACTTAATAAACTGAATGACGGCGACTTTTTTCCCCCTTCCTGCCGCTCGTATCGCCAATCCGAGAGCGGCGGTCGTTTTTCCTTTTCCATCCCCCGTATAAATGATGATGCGCCCTTTCTTTTTATGTGGTAGCAACCGTCTCACCTCGGTTCATCTCAGCAAACCATTGAATCGTTTCACGGAGCCGAACGACCTTTCCGACAAGAATAATCGCTGGATGGGAAAGACCAGCCTTCTTGACGACATCAGCAATCGTCTGCAGCGTACCGACAGCCGTTCGTTGTCGTTCCGTCGTTCCCCATTCGATCACCGCCACAGGAGTATTCGACGGCTTTCCATGTTCGATCAGTTTTTGGCAAATATACGGCAAATTGCCGACACCCATATAAAAGGCAATCGTATCGCTTCCTTTCGCCAACCCTTCCCAATGAAGACGGTCATCTCCCTTTTCTTGACGGCCGTGACCAGTAACAATGGTAAACGAAGCAGCATATTCCCGGTGTGTAACCGGTATGCCGGCATAAGCGGCAGCTGCGATTCCCGCCGTTACGCCAGGAACGATTTCAAACGGAATGCCATGTTGCGCAAGCACGTCTGCTTCTTCCCCGGCCCGTCCAAATACGCAAGGATCGCCTCCTTTTAGACGAGTGACAATTTTTCCTTGTTGTGCTTTTTCGACTAACAGTTCGTGAATCCGTTCTTGAATGAGGGCATGCTTCCCTGGTTCTTTTCCGCAGTAAATGAGCTCCGCGTCATTTTTGGCATGTTTTAGCAAATTTTTATTAATCAACCGGTCGTAAATAATGACGTCAGCTTGTTGAATACACTCCAATCCATAGACAGTAATTAGCTTTTCATCACCGGGACCGGCACCGACGATATATACTTTTCCATTTGTCATGATTGTTTTCCTGCTCCTTCTACAGAATTTGAAATGTGGGCAGAAGCAAATGTCGCCATTTCTTTTATCATCGCTGTCGCAAATGTCAACAGCGGAAATGAAACCGCCGCTCCGCTGCCTTCGCCAAGGCGCATGCTTAAATCGATGAGCGGCTCTTTTCCTAATAATTCAAGAGCAATTTGATGACCAATTTCTTGAGAACGATGACCAGCAATCATATAATCGGCAACATCTGGAGCGAGAAGCTTAGCTACAAGTGCGGCAACCGTACAGATAAACCCGTCCAACAAAATCGGAACGCGCCGCTCCGCTGCCGTCAGCATCGCCCCCGCCATCGCAGCGATTTCCAAGCCACCGATTTTGGCTAATAATTCAATCGGTTTAGATGGATCAGGCTTATGAAGTGACAACGCACGCCGAATGACATCGGCTTTATGCACAATCTTCTCTTCCGAAATGCCTGTTCCTCTCCCGACGAGTTGTTCAATTGGCTTGCCGCTCACCGCCGTTAAAATCGCGCTCGCGGTCGTCGTATTGCCGATGCCCATTTCACCGACAATGAGAGTACGCGCTCCTTTGTCGATTATTTCCTTTGCTTGTTCGTAACCAACCATTAGCGCTTGTTCCGCTTCCGCATTGCTCATCGCTTCCGTTTCGCAAAAATTGTTTGTTCCGTACCGTACTTTTTTCGAAATTACCGCTTCATGTTCAATTGGTGCAGCGACCCCGACATCAACGATGGCAAATATGGCGCCAATTTGCCGGCTAAATACGTTAATCGCCGCGCCGCCTTGAGCAAAATTCCATACCATTTGTGCCGTTACTTCCGGCGGAAACGCTGACACTCCTTCTTTCGCAACACCGTGATCAGCAGCAAACACAAGCACGCCAGGTGGGGAAACATCAGGAAATTTGTTCCCTGTCATTTCCGCTAGCTCTACCGCTAACTGTTCCAAACGACCAAGGCTGCCAACCGGTTTTGTCAATTGGTCGACGTAAGCGCGTACCTCTTTTCCTATTTCTTTATCAATCTTTGGAATCGAAAATAACATTACACATCACCCTTTTGAAACGCATGCATTTTTTCTTCGATTTCTTCGATACAGACATGCCGCTTTACATGATCGGCAAGGCGGTCAAAAGCTTGTTCTCTTATAGTACGAAACGACTGACGTCCGTAAATAGGCGCTAATCCTTTCTCGCGGCGAATTTTGTTCAATAACGCCTCACGGAACGCATCGTTATGAAAAAGATCGTGAAAATAGGTACCCATCACCCGTTCATCCTCGCTTTTACCGCCTTCTTTCCGCCCGTGCATCTCAATAAGAGAAATATGCCCTGCTAACGGTTCAGAGCGGCCCATATGAATCTCATATCCTTTCACAGCAAACCGCTCGCCGGCAAATGTTACGATTCCTTCCGATAGAATCGTCGTTTTTTCGCGCTCAAGCGTCGTTTCAATCGGAAGGAGATTCAATCCGGCAATTTCCCGCAGCGGTGTTTCCACACCAAATGGATCACGGATACGAGCCCCTAACATTTGATAACCGCCGCATATTCCGACAATCGTCACATGGTGATGTTTGTAGAGCTGTGCAATTTGTTCCGCAATCCCGTTTTTCTTCATATATAGCAAGTCTTCAATGGTGTTTTTGCTGCCCGGCAAAATAAGCAAATCTGGCTTCCCAAGCTGAGATGCCGTCGTTACAAAGCGAACGTGGCAGTCCGGCTCAGCCAAAAATGGGTCCACATCTGTGAAATTAGCTATTTTCGGATATCGAATAACGGCAATATCAATGTCTTTATCCGGATTGACGTTTGTGGACATTTGTTCTAAACGAACAGAGTCTTCTGCGTCAATATGTAAATCTTCTAAATATGGAACGACGCCTAACACAGGAACGCCGGTATATTGTTCAAACCAATCAAGCCCCGGCTTCAATAGTGCCAAGTCACCGCGAAACTTATTAATGATCACGCCGATGATCCGTTTGCGATCTTCTTTGTCAAGCAGCTGCAACGTCCCTACTAAACTGGCAAACACTCCGCCCCGTTCAATATCGCCAATCAGCACGACCGGCGCGTTCGCCATGCGGGCAACACGCATATTGACAAGTTCGCGGTCGTTTAAATTAATTTCTGCCGGACTTCCCGCTCCTTCGATGACGAGCCGGTCATATTCATTCATTAATACGTCCAGCGACTCTCGAATAATGGCTAACCCTTTTTCAAAAAATTCAGTGCGGTACACAAAAGCTTGCATATTTTTATATGGCTTTCCGTGCACGACAATTTGCGATTCATGCTCGCGACTCGGTTTAATTAAAATCGGATTCATATCCGTTGTTGCGGCAACGCCAGCCGCTTCCGCCTGTATCCCTTGCGCCCGCCCGATTTCTTTCCCATCGACCGTCACGTACGAGTTAAGAGACATGTTTTGCGATTTAAACGGCGCCGTTTTCCAGCCGCTTTGCGCGAAAATGCGGCAGAATGCCGTGGAAATAATGCTTTTTCCCGCATCGGAATGGGTTCCTTGAAACATAATCGGCAACGCTTTAGCCACGTTCCTTCACCTTCTCGCATTTCGTTAGCCAATTTTCAACCATTGGCGGACAAGAAGCAAAATGAAAATGGACATATCCTGCAATTAAGTTTTGATGCTGATAGCCATCTTTTTTCGTACCGCGCAACCCCATTGTTTCATAGGCAAACGGAATCTCGCCGCGCGCTTCGAACGTGGAATAATGAAACTCATGTCCCCGCGCTCGCAGGCCTTCCGAAAGCAAAAAGTTTCCTGGTTCTCCTTTCACCTCACGATATCCAAGCGCTACAAGCTTCGGATGCATGACAATCCGTCCCGGAATGACGCCAACCATGTCATAATACTGGCCATTCGTCGTTTCAATGCCTTCGGTTAAAAACATAAATCCCCCGCATTCTGCCAATGTCGGAATCCCACTTTCGACCGCGGTTTTGATCGACTGTTTGACATTTTGTTGTTCGGACAGCTGTTTTGCGAACTCTTCGGGAAATCCACCGCCGATATATAACCCATGCACCCCATTTGGCAGCGGCTCGCCGGCAAGCGGGGAGAAAAAGACTAACTCGGCGCCATACGCTTGTAACAGCTCTAAGTTTTCCGGATAGTAGAAATGAAACGCCGCGTCTTTTGCGACCGCAATCCGTACATCATACGATTTACTTATATCGAAATACGATTGAGGGACATTTAATGCTGGGGCTTCCGCCAGCTCTAGCAACGCGTTAAGATCCACCGTCTTGGAAACGCGCTCGCCTAATTCCGCAAAAAAATGATCTAATTCCCCGCGCTCAATCGATGGAATGAGCCCTAAATGACGTTCCGGAATGTGAAGCGCATCCTCTTTGGTTAAAAATCCGATCACGGGAATGCCGCATTCTTGTTCAATTGCCGTTTTCACAAGACGAAAATGCCCTTCGCTACCGACGCGGTTGGCAATCACTCCCGCAATGCGCACGCGTTCATCAAACGTTTGAAAGCCGCGGACAACCGCTGCCGCGCTCCGTGCCATGCCGGCACAGTCGATGACCAATAGCACCGGACTATTCGTTAATACACTAATTTCCGCCGTCGTTCCTTCGTTTGTTGTCGGCCGCTTCCCGTCAAACATCCCCATGACTCCTTCAATAATGGCGATATCCGCCCCTTCACAGCCTTTTGCGCAAATCGCTTGAACCGCTTCATGTCCAACCATCCAACTGTCCAAATTGCGCGACGGTCTGCCCGTGACAGCGGTATGATAGGTTGGGTCAATATAATCCGGGCCGCATTTAAACCCTTGTACAATGTAGCCTTTTTGTTTTAACGCCGCCATCACTCCAATCGTTATGGTCGTCTTGCCAACGCCGCTTTCCGTCCCGGCGATTACGATTCTTCGCATGTTGTTTTCCCCCTTAATGGTGTAAAAGTGCCACGGAAATCGTGACATTACCTGCTTTTTTCTTCACTAATTCCAATTTCTCTGCACCGCTATAAAGCTTCGCTGCTGGCTCGCTCACACCGTAAGCGCCTGTATAACGGTACACGGTTTCAGAAGGCTGTTCGATGTTTACTTGATTCAATTGTTCAGGGGTATAATAGACGAATTCCCATCCGTATTTTCGCACAACTTCAAGCAACCCTGGCTCGTCTTTTTTTAATTCGATCGTACATACCGCTTTCACACTTTTCATTGAAAAGTGCAGCTCCTCTAATGTATCGCGAATGACGGATTCAATTTCTTCCGCCGTTGTACCGCGGTTGCAGCCGATGCCGAGCACGATCACTTTTGGGCGGTACAAAACGCCGTTTTGCAATATCGCTTCTTCCTCTTTCATCAACAGGCGATGGGTCACGACAAGCGCGGCGGCCGGTTTTGCCGCTATCGCTTCATTAATCGAATGATAAATATGGATATTGTTTGGCAGCGGGGTATCATAGTTCCACCATTCTCGCTCCCCTGATTCTTGTACAATAGCAACATGTTGTTCATTAACGACGGCGGCGCTTACGGGAGTCAGCTTTTCGTCGGATTCCCACTCCCAGCCGAAGGAACGGCCAAACAAATCGACGGCAATCGTTTTTTGTACGTCAGACGCAGTCGTAATGACGGGATGGGCATGTAAAATCTCGGCGACTTGCCGCGTCAGTTCGTTCGCTCCGCCAAGATGTCCGGAAAGAACGCTAATGACATGTTCCCCTTTATCATCAATAACGACGACCGCCGGATCGGTTTTTTTATCCTTTAATAGCGGTGCAATCATCCGCACAACCGCGCCAAGCGAAATAATGAGAATAAGCCCGCGGTATGTTTGAAAAAGCGACGGCAATAATAATCGCACGTTCCCTTCAAACAAGCGAATGCATTTTTCGTCTTCGTCTCCTCTCGCAAACTTATTCGTATAATACACATGGGCGTTCGGAAGCTCCTCGCCGACACGCCGGGCAATATCAACGCCATGCTTCGTAATCGCAACAATGGCATACATCTCGTCACACCCCCCGCCGATATCCGTGTGTGAACGTTTTATCGTACAGCTTCGAGCGATAGTCGCGCTCGATAATTGCGGGGTCTAACGCCCATCCTGCTAAAATGAGCGCGTGTTTACGGATGCCGTTTGCGCGCATATCCTCGTCCAGCGTGCCAACCGTCGAACGAACAATTTTTTGATCTGGCCATGTCGCTTTATACACAATCACGACGGGGGTATCATCCCTCCATCCCGCATCCCTTAGTGCCTTTGTTACTTTTTTTGTTAATGTTGCGCTTAAAAATAACGCTAATGTGCAATGATGTTTTGCTAAGTCTTCCAGTTTTTCCTGCTTTGGAACCGGCGTCCGTCCTTCCGCTCGCGTTAAAATGACCGTCTGCGTTAAATTCGGAACGGTTAACTCCGCTTGAACAGCCGCTGCCGCCGCAAATACCGAGCTGACGCCAGGGACGATTTCAACTTCCACCCCTTGCTTTTTGAATAGCGCGATTTGTTCAAGCGTCGCTCCGTAAACAGATGGATCTCCCGTATGAATGCGCACGACTTTTTTTCCTTGTTTAAGCTGTTCTAACATCGCTTCAACCATTTGCTCTAAATGCATTCCTGCCGTATGAAATACTTCCGCTTCCGGCTTTCGATAGCGTTCGATCAGTTCGTTACTGACGAGCGAATCGGTGTAAAAAATTGCGTCCGCTTCTTGGAGCAGTTGCGCACCTTTCACAGTAATCAAATCCGGAGCCCCCGGGCCTGCGCCAATAATATGTAGTTTCACTTTCTCACCACCAATAACGTTAAATATTCCAACTCTACTCCTTCAAGATGTTCGATATTCCAAATGATTTCTTCCTTTGACGTCACTTTTGTTACCACGGCAGCGTTTTGCAATAAATTTTGTTCGCGAAGAAGACGGATCATCATTTCCATCACTTTCGCCACTTTCAAAAAGACGACGCAATCATGGTCTTCAAGTGCCTTTTTCATCGCCTCATAGTCGTCGCGCGCTGGAATAATCGCCACCTGTTCATCCCCGTCGGCAAGCGGGATTTGCAGTCTCGCTGCCGCCGCGTTGACGGAGGAAACTCCCGGAACAATTTCAATCGCGACATTTGGATACCGCTCTTTCATGATTTTCATCAGATGGATGAACGTACTATATAAAAGCGGATCTCCTTCCGTCACAAACGCGACATCTTTTCCTGCTCTTAGCTGTTCCCATATCGCTTCTGCCGTTTCGTTCCATTTCTTTGTTAACACATCCATATTTTTCGTCATTGGAAAGACGAGACCAAGCATCTCTTTTTCCGCCGGAGAAAAATATGCTTCAATAATTTGCTGGGCGTAGCTTTTGCTGCCGCGCTGTTTTTTCGGATAGGCAATGATATGCGCTTCTTTCAGGCGGCGAAACGCCTTCACCGTCAACAGCTCGGGGTCTCCTGGACCAACGCCGATGCCATACAATGTTCCGCTCATTCGTCTTCCTCCCTCTTTGCCGTAATGATATAAATCGGATTAAGCGCATCAAACCGCGTCAGCTCTAAAATCGGCTTGCTTCTTGAGATTTGCGCGAGCGTAACGTCTACTTGAAAGCCACGCTGCTTTAATCCTTCCACCGCCTGCGCCAGCGTTTCAATCGTAACTGCATTCACAACGATGCGTCCGTTCCGTTTCAAGCGTCGACAACAAACATCAAGAAGCGGCCCCATTGCTCCTGATGTTCCGCCAATAAAAATCGCATCCGGGTCGGCAAATTCGTCTAAATGCTCAGGTGCTTTGCCGTGTACAAGCGTAATGTCAACGCGGAATTTTTTTAAGTTTTCTTTACAAATTTCGATATCATGGGCATTTTTTTCAATCGCAAACACAGCGCCTTCGCGGGCGATTTTCGCCGCTTCAATCGCAACAGAACCGGTGCATGTACCGATATCCCAAACGACGCTTTTAGCATGAAGACGGAGCGCGCTAATGCTTAACACCCGAATCTCCTTTTTCGTAATCAGTCCTTTCTCTGGTTTGCGCTGCAAAAATTCGTCATCGTCAATTCCTAATGGCCACCTCGGACCTGCTTTTGTTTTTTGTAAAATAACCACATTTAATGGGGAAAACTCGGCATCTGCCATCTCTTCTAATTCGAAAAAGCGGCACCGTTCATCTTGTTCGCCAAGATTTTCTCCGACAAATGCGCGATATTCGGTCATTCCGTACGAAAGCAAATATTTCGCAATGGCATTAGGAGAATTCGTTTCGTCCGTTAATAGCGCTACTTTTTCACATCCATCAATGCGCTGGGCAAGTCCTTTCATGCTGCGACCGTGGACGCTAATAAATTCGGCGTCCTGCCACTTTTCTCCCATTTTCGCAAACGCCCATTGCACCGAGCTAACTGTCGGGTACACTTCGATCGGTAGTTTGCTAGATAAATAGCTACCGATTCCATAAAACATCGGATCACCAGATGCAACAATGACGGTGCGTTTCGTTTCATGGCGAAGCTGCTCGACAAGCTGTGATAGACCTCCTCGAATCGTGAGCGTTTCGCCTTGATAATCAGGGAAAAAGGCTAAATGACGCTCTCCTCCTACCAATAACTCGCTTTCATAAATCCAACGTTCATAAAGGCGCGGGAGGCTCGCTTTTCCATCGGCCCCAATGCCAATTAGTTTAATCGCCTGCATCGTTTCGTACCGCCTTTCCTAATAATTGACCACCCATTGTGTATAGCGACGTTTCCACGGTCATGCCGCCGCCCACTTCACGTAACGCGGATAAACAACAATGGTCACATAATATTTCAAAAAAGCGCTCATTTCCTGCTTCCTGCATCATCTCGCCAACTTGTGATGCCGTATTGGCTTCGCGAACAGCGGCAACAAGTTCCGGTGAAGCTCCGGCTTGTTCAGCAATGGATGCTAAAAACGAAAAATCAACGGGGGCGCTTTTCGAATGCACCATCATAATGCCTTGCGCCACTTTAGAAAATTTCCCCATCATCCCAACCATGGAAACGATTCGGATGCCGAGCCGCTTGCATTGTTTCAGCGTAAAGCCGACAAAATCGCCCATTTCAATAAACGCTTCCTCAGGAAGAGGAGAATATTGTCGCATCGCAAATTTTTCGCTCCGTCCCCCCGTCGTAATCACAACATGGTCGCATCCGTTTGCTTTCGCTACTTGAATGGCCTGAATGATGCTTGCGCGGTACGCGGACGTCGAAAAAGGAACGACAATGCCGCGCGTCCCTAAAATCGAAATGCCGCCGATAATGCCGAGGCGCGCGTTTAATGTTTTTTTGGCGATTTCTTCCCCGTTAGGAACGGAAATAATGACGTTTACTCCACGGGAAATTCCGTATTCTTCCAATATTTCGAGCGCTGTTTCGTGAATCATTTTCCGCGGAACAGGATTAATTGCCGCTTCGCCAACCGGCACCGGCAAGCCCGGTTTCGTGACACGACCTACCCCTTTTCCGCCATCTAAATGAATGCCGGGTTGCTCCGCCCATGAAACGGTTGATACAATCGCCGCTCCATGCGTCGCATCAGGGTCATCCCCGCCGTCTTTGATCACCGTTGCTGTCGCCGAATCACCGTGAATTTCGCACGCTTCAATCGCAAATGTCACCCATCGTCCGACTGGCAAATAAATGGTTGCCTCCGTTTGCCGAATACCGGTAATTAGAGCCGTTAATGCCGCTCTCGTTGCCGCTGTGGCACACGCCCCTGTCGTATATCCTTCGCGTAACGTTTTTTTTGCTTCCATTCGTTTACCCTCGCTCTGCTAACAGTGAAAGCGCGTTTAGCGCCGCCACTGTAATGGTGCTTCCTCCTTTTCGGCCGATATTTGTAATAAATGGAACATCCAATTTCGCCAATTCCGCTTTCGATTCTGCCGCCGACACAAACCCGACCGGCAGGCCGATCACTAATCCCGGACGCGCTTCTCCTTCTTTAATTAAACGAATCAATTCTAGCAATGCCGTTGGCGCGTTGCCAATGGCAAAAATCCCGCCTTCTGCTTCCTTCGCCGCTTTTCGCGTCGCGACAATCGCTCTTGTCGTGTTGAGCCGTTTCGCCTCCGCAATGACATCTTCGTCGGAAATATACACTTTCACTTTTCCGCCAAACTTTTCAATACGCGCTTTGTTCACACCGACTTGTACCATTTGCACATCAGCGACGACCGTTTTGCCGCTGCGTATGGCTTTTATTCCCGCGCGGACGGCATCAGGGTGAAACAACAAGCTTTTTCCAAGCTCAAAATCGGCAGAAGCATGAATGACGCGCTGTACAATCGGATATTGTTCTTCCGTAAAATGATGTTCACCAATTTCTTCATCAATGATTTGAAAACTTCTTTTTTCAATTTGTTGCGGTTGAACTGTAATCGGGCGAAATTCCGTGCGAAAATCCATTGTAAAAGCTCCTTTCTTTTATCAATGAATGGATAACGGTACCATTTGTTGTAACGCCTTAACGACATCGGAAAACTGCGAATACACCGTGCCATACTGAATCGATGGACGGCGAATGACAATCGTCTCAATCCCTAACTCCTGTGCGGCAGCGATTTTTTCATCGACAAACCCAACTTTTCCGCTTTCTTTCGTAATGAGTAACGTAACGCCAAAATGTTGGAATAGCGCCTTATCGAGTTCTTTTGTAAACGGACCTTGCATCGCAACGATATTTTCTTGTGGAAACTTTAGTTGTTCGCATTTCTCCATATTGTCTTTGCGCGGCAGCATGCGCGCAATCACGCGCGTATTCGGGAGTCCTAACAGCTTTTTTGCGAAAGTGGATAACGTTTTGCTTCCAGTCGTTAGCATAATGACGCCTTGTTTTTTCGCAGCGAGCTCGGCTGCTTCTTCATAACTGTCAACAAACGTGACGCGCTCGTAAGCAACCGAAGCAGCTTGCCGCTCGTAACGGATATACGGAACCCCCGCATTGGTGGCAGCTTGCATCGCGTTTTTCGACGCTTCTTCGGCAAACGGATGGCTCGCATCCACCACCGCTTTCGCTTTCTTTGCGCGGATCAACTCCACCAATTGTTCCGCCGTCAGCCGTCCGAGATGCACCGCTAAGCCGGAAGCACGCAACTGGTCTGCTGCATGTTCTGTAACGACCGTCGCTAATACATCATAGCCCGCTTGTTGGATGCAAAGCGCCAGCTGGCGGGCATCGCTCGTTCCCGCTAATACGATAATCATGCAAGTTCCTCCTTAATGATGATGGTGGTGATGGTGATGATGCTCTGCAGCATGAAGCCGATATTGGCACATATCGCAGTTCATCATAACCGCCTTGCCAAGCGCTTCTTCTAATCTGTCAAGTACAATCGTTTTTAGCTCCGGATGAAATCCAAAGTAGCCTGCTAGTGCAAAATCAACTTGCGGATACTGAAAACGAAATTGTTTTACTTTTTCTTCAAGACGTTTGATAAGTACACCGGTAAACAAAAAGTACGGCAAAACCACCACTTTTCGCGCCCCTAGCTTCACGCAACGTTCCACACCATCTTCTAACGATGGCGTCGTTACTCCCATAAACGCTGGTTCTACGAGGAAATAGTTCGTTTGTTCCCAAAATAAGCGGGAAATTTTATATAAATCGCTGTTGGCATCCGGATCGCTTCCCCCGCGACCAAGCAGCACTACCGCTGTTCCCGGGTCAGGATTTTCTATATTTTCACCGATTTCTTGTAATCTTGTTTTTAAGATCGAAAACGTTTGCTCGTGAATGCCAATTGGTCGGCCATAGATGAACGCCACATGCGGATAACGCTTCTTTGCTTCATCGATCTCCGCTGGAATATGCAGCTTCGAATGACCCGCTGACAGCAAAATAATCGGAATAACGATAATCTCGCGAGCCCCGGCATCGGCACAACGGTCAATCCCTTCGCGAATCGTTGGCAGCCCAAATTCTAAAAAACTTGTTTCGATATGTAAGGATGCTGCAATGTGCGGTTTTAGCTGCTCGACAAACTGTCGGACTTGGTCGTTTCCTTCTGGGTCACGGCTGCCGTGCCCGACAAATAATACTGCTTTCATTCATTTTCTTCCCCCTTATTCACCGCAGGCAGGCACTTCGATTTTTGCCTCCCGCTTCGCTTCTTGATACACAAATCCGCCGACTTGTTTCACTCGTTGGAAAAACTTATAAAACCGTTCGTTCGGGTGTGCTCGTTCCTTATATTCTTGAATAACGCGGGTAACCACGGACACAATTTCACTAGGCGGAATTCCTTCAGCGACAAGTTGCCCTGGATGAGCGTTTCTTCCGACCGTTTTTCCTCCTAAAAATAAGTCGAATGCTCCTTTCCGATAGACGATTCCGATATCTTCCCGCACCGCTCCGTAACATGCCATGCCGCAGCCGTTTACACCGAGCTTCAATTCTTTCGGAAGCGCCATTCCTGCAAGCTGATCGTATAGCTGTTCCGCGTATGGAATCGCGTCTTTTTTCTCACCGTCGCAAAAATCACAAGCTTTCAATGTCAGTACGTCACCAACAGGGGCAACAGTCAGTCCCGCTTCTTTCAGTCTAGCGATGATACGGTCTGGATCAGAAGTAGGCACTTCCAGCTTCAAATAATGATCCGGGGTATACATCATCGTTCCGTCTTCGCCGACGATGTCAGCTAGTACCATCATTTGTTTTGGTGTAAAATTTTTGTCCGCTACCCCTGGGCTAACCGCGATTTCGAAAATCACCGGTGCAAACGTCGCGCTGTCATCGTGGCCAATCGCCAATGTTTGCAACGCTTCTTCCGCTATTTCTCTTGCCGGTTCTCGTTTCGTTTGATCAAGCGCCCACGGTTCCGCTTCTTTGCGAAGCCGTTCGTATGGTTTCAGCGGCTGTTCGGCTGCGCTTAACGTATATTTTCGTTGGTATCCGCGCGGTGTGATCATCAGCCCATCGTATACAAACGTTGAAGAATTGCCGATAATGACGGTCGTTAACATTCCGATATCGTAATCGAGCATATGCGCTAAATCCGTCAATACGATATGTTGCCGCGCACGATAAGCGCTTTTCACTAATCCGACCGGAGTATTTGGCGAGCGATAACGCAAAAGGATACGCTGCGCTTCGACAATTTGCCGCGTGCGTCGTCCGCTTTTCGGATTATATAGAGCGATGACAAAATCGGCAGCGGCTGCCGCTTCGATGCGCTTTTCTATAAGCGACCACGGCGTTAGGTGATCGCTTAAGCTAATGGTGCACGCATCATGCATAATCGGCGCTCCTAAAAGAGCGGCACATGAGTGAATGGCAGAAATGCCTGGGATGACTTCCACTTCGATATCGCTTTCTCGCGTCCATCCTTTTTCGATGAGTACCTCATACACAAGCCCTGCCATTCCGTACACGCCCGCGTCCCCGCTTGAAATGACGGCGACCGTTTTTCCGCGTTCCGCCCATTTCACCGCCTCTTGAGCGCGGCTTACTTCTTCCGTCATTCCGGTACTAATCACTTGTTTATTGCCGATTAAATCCGCAACTAGGTCAACGTACGTTTTATAACCGATAATAATATCGCTTTCTTCAATCGCTTCCCTCGCTCGCTTTGTCATATGTTCTTCGCTGCCTGGACCAAATCCGACAATCAGCAATTTTCCTTTCATTGTCTCACCTCAATTTCCCTCTTTCTTGTCCATGTGAACTGGGCTCATTTGTCGAAAAAACTTGAACACTATATCACTTTTTCACTAATACGAAGGCTTGTGCGCTCATCTATTCTCATCCATTGTTTCATTTCTTCCACATTCCGCGGGATGCGCGTATCGTGTGGAAACAACATTTTCCATACAGAAGCAAGCAGCGGAACACCAAGGTTCCATTTTTGCAATTGGTGCTGTCTAGCAAATACGTCTTGCGGTGCTCCTTGCATGACAATTTGTCCATCATGCATCACAAACACGATATCCGCCCACTCTAAGACAAAATCAAAATCATGAGTTGCAATCAAAACCGTCGTGCCGGCTTGATGAATATCGTTTATCTTCTTGATAAACCGATCGATCTGAAGGCGGTCTAAATACGCCGTCGGCTCATCGAGCACTAATAATTTCGGGTTCATCACCATGACGGCGGCAAGCGTCAGCCATTTTTTTGACCGAGGCTTAAATGATGAACGGGTTTGTCCAACCATGAACGCAATCCAAACTCGTCCAGCGCTTTTTCCATGAGCTCGTCCATCTCCCTTTTTTTCATTCCTAAATGGCACAGGCCAAACACCAGTTCATCACGTACCAATGGCGCCACAAGCTGGTGTTCCGGATTTTGAAAAACGATGCCGACTTCTCGACGCCATTTTTGCAATGTTGGACGCCGATAGTCCATCTTCTCGCCATTCCAATAGATATTGCCGGAATCTGGTCGTAACAGCCCGTTCGCATGTAAAAATAACGTTGTCTTGCCGCATCCGTTATGACCGATGAGCGCGCATTTTTTTCCATTAGGGATATGAAGGCTTAATCCTTTCAACACACACGGTCCGTTCGGATACGTATAATATACTTCGTCCATTTTCAACATCGCCTGCTGCCCTCCTATCATCCAAGCCATAGAAGCAAACTGATGCCGATGGCTGCTTCCCACAGATAACGTTTATTTTTTTCGTGGTATGTTTCCACATGAACATAGACCATTTCATCGGAAACTCCACGGGCCCATAAAGCAAGGCGCAGCGCTTCATAGGAATGCCATATTTTTTGAAACAGCTGAAACACCAACATCCCGCCATGCCGCCAATGGTTTCCTCCGTTTCTTGCTTTCATTGCTACGTATAGCTCTTCTGCTGCTTTCTCGAAAACAAATACAAACCGATACGTAAAAAACAACAACTCAATGATGATGGATGGCACTTTCATTCGCTTGAGAACATACAACATCTCTGGAAACGGGGTAGTCACTAGCAGGAAAAATAAACAAGACCATGCCGCGACCGAACGGGATAGTAAAGACATCGCAGTGAACATTTGCGAACGATCAATAGAAACATGAAAAGAACTGTCAATGGAAACAAGCAAAGCTGGAAAACTCACCATCAGAAACAATGCCACGACTCCGAGTGTTTTGGCGTACACTGTCCATGAAACACGCGCATACCCGATAATCCATACGGCAAGCCAAATCGTCATCATTACTTGCGTTTTCCAGTTCCCTATCATGGCCATTATTAATAATAGAAGCGAAAATATCACTTTTTGTTCGGGACGTATGGTCCGCAGGCGGTTATTGTAAGCGATGGTGTCAAACTGCCGGATCATTTTGTTTCCTCTCTTCGGTTCGCTCGGCCTTTATAGACGCCTACAATATAGCCAATAATACCGGCTCCGACTGCCGCTTGCACAGAAAACAGCAACGTTTCCACCTCTCCGCCTGGCGGCTCAAATATGGTTTGCGCCCAAGGCTTATAATGAGGAGCGATCACCTGAATCGTTTTTTCCGCCTGGCCATCCGTGCCGCCAAAATCAGATTCATGAATGAACAATAACGGTGCTACTACTAATAAAACGGCAAAAACGAGGAGAAAAAGACTGCGCTTCACTATTTACACTCCTCTCTCTAATTGACTTAGTTCCCGGCTACTATAAGTGGATAAGAAATTCCAAACGACGACCGTAAGCAGCCCTTCTGTAATCGCCAGTGGTATTTGCGTGATAGCAAAAATGCCGGCAAATTTGGCAAACGAAGCGAAAATGCCACCTGTCGCATCCGGAAACGCCAACGCTAATTGGAATGAGGTGACCACATATGTGGCCAAATCCGAGAAAAAGGCAGCGAAAAATATGGTCCAACGTTGCGGTATATTCCACTTTTTCCCGAAACGATAAATGCCGTATGCTACGAGCGGACCGACGACTGCCATGGACATGGCATTCGCCCCTAATGTCGTCAATCCGCCATGTGCTAGCAATAACGCTTGAAACAGCAATACGATGCTGCCCATCATCACCATCGTCCATGGACCAAACAGCACCGCGCCGAGCCCTACCCCCGTTGGATGTGAGCTGCTTCCAGTAACGGATGGAATTTTTAAGGCGGACAGTACAAACGTAAATGCCCCCGACAGCGCAATGAGCAACTTTAGTTCCGGATGCTCACGTGTAATCCGAATGAGTGAACGCAAACCGATGATCAAAAATGGCAAAAACATGAGCCACCAAAAAATCACCCATCTTACAGGTAAAAACCCTTCCATAATATGCATCGCAAATGCCGATGAACTTTCAGAAAAAGTAAAATAGACAACTAAACCGAAAAGGAAAAGGACGGATTTCCATTTTTTCATGCTCTCGTTCCTCCCGTTGTTTTGCATAATTTCGAGATTCCTAGAGGGGCAGTAGATTGCTTTGCCATCATCAATCCTTGCGTCCCTTCATAACGGTACGTTATCGTTTCTTCCAACCATTCCCCGTTCCGTAAATGCCTTCGCACAACTTCCCTTCCTTTTTCCGGCGTCATCCCGTTGTACCATACGCCTTCAGGGTAAACGATGACTACACATGCATCTTGGCAGCGGCCATTGCAGCGCGTCCGCGTCGTATGTACGAGGCCATCTAACTCCAGCAGTGCGATTTCTTCGCGGATGGCAAGCGTTACTTCCTCTCCCCCTTTACGCATACAGCTGCCTCCATTGCAAATCAGCACATGATGTTTCGTTCCGATTAGGTTCCATGTTGTCACGTTCAATCTCTCCTTTTTGGCAAAATAAAAAGCACCTCTATACGCAGAGGTGCAGAAAAATGCATACAAATATAGCCCAAAAGTATACCATTCTCCCGCACGTCTACCTATAATCCCGTAGGTATCCGTCCGAACAAATAAGGCAGGTCTCCTGACTTAGGATCATCGCTTTGTTACGCCTTCCCGAAGTTCCCTTCAGTGACATGATGTAGCAAAGCTCCCCATCACAGTGGCGGGTACCGTGACGGATTTTCACCGTACTTCCCTTTTAAGCCGATTCTCTAATGAGAAAAGGCACCTTATTTGTTTGGCATATGATATCGATTTTTCATAGAACATTTCTGTTATTCATAGTAGTATAAATTTTTAAATATCGTCAATCACTTTTTTTCAATAAGTCCGTTTTCGCCAATACAATACCGTCTTGATCAGCGTACACATAAGCGCCTGGCTCCCAACGCACGCCGCCAAATTCGAGCACAACGTCCCGCTTTCCTTTCCCTTCTTTTTTGCTTTTCACCGGGCAGGTGCCAATCGCCATCACCCCAATCGGCATATTGGCAATCTCCGCGGAATCGCGAATGCAACCATGGATAATCACGCCCGCAAGCCCTCGATCGCAGGCAATTTGCGCCAAACGATCGCCAAGCAGCGCGCAATTGCGTGAACCTTTTCCGTCAACCACTAACACTGTTCCCGCAGGAACGGTCTCTAACGCCTCGCGGACGAGCACGTTATCCTCAAACACCTCAATGGTCGCAATCGGTCCGGAAAATTCTTTTTTGCCGCCGTATGATTGCATTGGCAGTTGGCAAACTTGCAGTTCACTTAAAAATTCATCGCATAAATCTGCTGTTTTCACCATCATTCCCTCCTCGCTACGTCTTATATTTGACATCTTTGTCGAAACTCCTGCTTTTTTGCACAAAAAAACAGACAAGCGACATTGCTTGTCTGTTAGAGACTGGGCTAGCTGGATTCGAACCAGCGCATCACGGAGTCAAAGTCCGTTGCCTTACCACTTGGCTATAGCCCAATTATAATAATGATAGTCATCATGTTCTCGCCAAACGGTTTGCGGCGAGATGATTTGTACATTTTGTATTATATACAGGAGTTTTTGTCTCTATACCTGAAAACATCTAAATTTTATACGCTTTTCCTTCCCGATTTTTTATTCGTTTCGGTATGGGCGGAATCATTTTTTCAAATAATATATTTATCTCGATATGATTGGCAAAGCACTAATCGAATCGATGAAAAGCTGAAAGTTCTTTAAAAAACGTTCAAGTTTGACCATTACAACATGGGGCCCGCTTTTCCTTCGTAATAATGGAACAACCTTGTTTTGCCTTTGTTCTTGGACATGATCCGAACTTCTCCCAAATAAAAAAAGCACGCAAAGTAATCAAAACGTTTGATTTTGCTTCCATCTAAATTTTTTATATTTTTACAGTTTTTTAAACTTAATTCCATATTCACTTTACCCTTATTTTTTACAATAACCATGTCGAAAGAAATCCATTCTTGGAAAGGGAGAGTGAAGAATCAGTGAAAAAATCAACAAAAATCGGTTTGTCTCTTTCGATGTCGTTAGGATTAATGGCCCCTTATTTTTCGACAGAAACCATTGCTGCCAACCAGAACCGCCATCCGTCTACATTGCAGCCTATCGTTGAAAACGTCGAAGTCGTCGCCCACCGCGGCGCTTCCGGTTATGCGCCTGAACATACATTGGCGGCGTATGAAAAAGCCATTCAGATGAAGGCGGATTATGTAGAGTTAGATTTGCATATGACAAAAGACGGAGAATTGGTTGCCATTCATGATTCCACATTAACGAGAACAACGAACGTAGAAGATGTGTATCCCGACCGTGCTCCTTGGCAGGTAAAAGACTTTACCCTTGCCGAAATCAAACGGCTCGATGCTGGCTCTTGGTTTAACGAAACACACCCTGAATACGCGAAAAAACAATATGAAAAAGAGAAAATTCCAACTCTCCAAGAAGTCATTGATTTAATCAAAAAGAAAGACGACAAAGTAGCTCTTTACATAGAAACAAAGGATCCGGATGTGTATCCAGGAATGGAAGAAAAACTAGTCGATATATTAAAAAAGAACGGATATTTAGAAAAAGGGAAAGTAATTTTCCAATCATTCAGTGAAGCAAGCTTAAGAAAATTGCAGCAAATCGTTCCAGAAGACATTCCACTTATCCAGCTTTTTAGCCCCAAAATGATTCAAGGCAAAAATCTTGACGATGTCTTTAACCGAGCGGCCGAATACGCAGAAGGAGTTGGGCCGGATTACTCTCTCATTACCCCGACATTGATGCAGGAAGCCCACGAACGCAACATGGTCGTCCACCCGTATACAGTGAATACACAGGACAAAATGATTGAACAATTATCACTAGGTGTGGACGGCATGTTTACAGACTACCCCGATAAATTAGTAGAATTGAACAAAAAACCTTATATTTCCCATGGAATAGCTAGCGGGGAAGTAACGGATACTTCAGCCGTATTATGGGCTCGGACAAACAAGCCTGCCACCGTACAATTTGAAATTTCCGAGAATGCGTCCTTTCAACACAAAATGATCAAAAAGGCCAAAGCAGTTTCGAAATATGATTTCACCGTACAGGTAAATGTAACAGGATTAAAACCGAATACCACTTATTATTACCGCGTACAGGCTCTTCCAGGCTCTTATCAAGTAACGGGAAGTTTCAAAACAGCGCCAACGTCCAATGACATAATCCCCCTCACAATCGTCTGGGGAGGTGACACAGGGGGCCAGGGGAAAATTCCTCCGTTTCGTACTTTTGCGGCAATGGCAGAATTAAAACCAGATTTCTTCTTATTTAGCGGGGATACGATTTATGCGGATAATGCGACCCCAGCGGTTCCAACGCCACCGTCGAAAAGCATCGAGGACTTTTGGGCGAAATATAAGGAAAACCGCACAGATCCCAACTTACGCAGGCTGCTTCAATCAACAAGCGTTTATGCGATTTGGGATGATCACGAGGTCACCAATGATTTTTCTGGACCGTTTGAACCCCTCACTTCGACGGGATTTCGGGCGTTCATCAATTATTGGCCAATATTGGCAGAGCGGAGTTCATCGGGCAAGCTTTATCATAAATTTTCATGGGGAAATACGATCGACTTGTTTATCTTAAATAATCGCGGCTACCGTGATTCAAATACCCAGCCGGACAGCGATGAAAAAACGATGCTCGGCCAGGAGCAATTCGAATGGTTAAAACGGGAGCTTTCCAACTCGGATGCTCAAGTCAAGCTTATTGCTTCTTCCGTTCCTATTTCGATTCCAACGGGAAAACCGCATGCACGTGATGGATGGGCAAACGGCAACCATATCGACCCGAATGACCAAACTGGATATGAGCATGAATTTGCCAAACTTTCTACATTTATTACGGACAACAAGATTAAGAACGTCTATTTTGTCACAGCCGATGTGCATTTTGCGGATATCATCGAATACGATCCTGACCATAACGGGACCGTCGATTATCGTGAGCTGGTAAGCGGACCGATTGGAGCCGGTACGGGCCAGCCATCAGCGCTTGACCCTACATTTGGACCGAAGCGATTGTATGCCGAGGGAGGATTTTTTAACTTCGGTGTGATTAAAATTAATCCAGAACACAAACAAATAACTGCCGAAATTCGCGATGAAAATGGGCGCGTCCATTTTCATATCGACTTTCCAATCGAATCGCAGTAATCACATTCGAATGTCCTTATTTCTGTAGGCGTGCTTGGACAACATAGAGAAATGCGACAAAACCAATCACGCCAATGACGATGATATAAGGTAAGAATGGATTCCATCTACCTTCCTTCAACTCTTCTGCCGCCACGTGCTGCGTCGGCGGCTTTCCTTTTCCAAACGCTTCGATGTCCGGCTTGGCGTGCGACAACGGTTTTGTCAGCGAGCAAATTCCTGTGACCCAGTCCGTATCGTCATACGCATAGACAAGATACTCTTTTCCGACTTCAAACGGATACCCACAATCTGCCTCGTGGAAGCCGGTGTACACGACAACATGTGTTTCGTTTACCCCTTTCCACGTACGGTCGACTGAAAAAATCACTGCACGTTGCGAAACCCGCTCTCCGATTTCCGGTTCTTTCCGCGTTGTTTCATAAATACGAACGACTTTCCCAGAAAACACCGCATCACTTTTCGTAAACTCTTCCGACGGAGAACGAGGCGGAACGCAGTCACACGCATACGTCTGCGCTCCCCCATACAGGCAAAAAAGGACAGCAATGCCAAGCAGCCACCACCAGCATCGTTCCATTAAACCACCCTTTTTCTTCATTAGTCGCAGCCAAAGGGCAGTTGGTTACACATTGGCACCCTTCGCGAGTTCCTCCAGTCGCTTTAACGCTTCCTCCTTATCGAAAGAACTGTACCAGCGGTCATTGTACACATCTAAAATACGGTAATGCTTGCTGATAATGTTTTGCTGGAGGCGAAACGGACCCATCCGCTTAATTTCTCTCCACCATACTTTTCCGCCGAACGTCTTTCCTTTCGGTACATCGATTTCTTCATGGGCGATCGTTTCAATCACTTCAAGTGGGCTATCGCCAAGCACTGATTCGATAATTTCGCTATCACGGAATAGCGCGCATAACGCGACAACTTGCGTCCAGCTCGCCTGTATCCGTCCTTTTTCAATTTGCACGAGCGTTTTTTTCGAAATCCCCAGCACTTCCGCCATCTTATCTTGCGTATATCCTTTTTCGACGCGAATTAACTTCATTTTACTGGAGAGAAGATCGATTACTTCTTGTTTATCCATTGTTCTCCCTTCTTGTGTTTACATAATATAATTACTGTTTCTTTAAAAAATTCCCTTACAAGTGTAATCGTACAATTTTTGGCTTTATTCGTAAATATCCTAATTGCCATTTTCTAGTGATGGAAAAATAATCTCCCCCTCAACATGAGGAAGGAGATTATTTTTTCGGAAACGAAAACACTATTTTTTTCTCCTTTTCATCCCACACTAACGCCGCATCAAACGTTTTTTCTCCTTTTTTAAATCCTTTAATCATGTTCGTTTTCCCATGCTGCAAAAGCTTTTTCACATTCGCTTGCGAAATCGTTTTGCCAAGAATTTTTTTCGAAATCGTAAACGAGCATTTCGTCTTGGCATAATTGGCGCAGCCGTAAAACGCGCCTTTGTCGATGACCGTGCCGCCACACAGCTTGCAGGTGCCAATAGACTTTCCAAGTGTTGCTTTCGATTTTGCCCGTTGAATGGATTCGGTATCCAACCCGGCGAAGTTCCATGCTTCCGACATTTCAACGGCGTCTTGAATAATTTTTGCAGACAGCCTTTTTACTTGCTCCATAAACTGCGCCGCTGACGCCCTTCCTTCGCCAATCTCGCTTAAGCGTTGTTCCCATTTCGCCGTCATTTCCGGAGATGCTAAAATTTTATCGCCAATCGCTTCAATTAACACTTTCGCTTTGTCGGTCGCATACACTAGGTTTTTCTTTACCTCAATATAGTTGCGCTCTTTCAGCGTCGTAATGATGGCCGCGCGCGTCGCTTCCGTGCCGAGACCTTCCGTTTTGGCGAGCACTTTTTCCAATTCTTCGTTATCTAAAAATTTCCCCGCCGTTTTCATCAGCGTAATCAGCTGACCTTCTGTATACCGTTTCGGCGGCTGGGTCTTTCCTTCTTTGACACGGACATCAAGCACATTGCCGCTTTCTCCTTCCCGAAGCGCCGGGAGGATCGCTTCCTCGTCCTCCTCGCGCTGGCTGATGACTTTCCGCCATCCTTCCTGAATTTGCTGCTTTCCTTTCGAGATAAAACGGGCGCGCCCATCGACAAGCGTTGTGACGGTTGTATAGTCAAACACCGCCGCTTCGTAATGCGCGGCAATAAGACGGCGCACGACCAAATCGTAAATTTTCCGCTCATCCGCCGATAACTTCGCCGGATCGGTCACCTGTTCCGTCGGGATGATCGCATAGTGGTCGGTCACCTTTTTTTCATTTACATAACGTTTATTATGTAAAATAGACGCGTTCGGCAGCGGAAAAAATGGCTGATATTCCGGAAACGCTCGCAATTTTTGCAAAATGTCCGGGAATGTTTCCGCCTCGCCTTTTGTCACATAGTTCGAATCGGAACGCGGATATGACACAATTCCTTTTTGATATAATTTCTGCAAAATATCGAGCGTCTTTTTCGGGGAAAATTGGTACATCCTGTTGGCCGTTGCCTGCAAGGAGGACAAATTGAATAAGAGCGGCGGCTGAAACGTTTTTCTTTCCGTTTGAACCTCTTTTACTTCGGCCGGCTTGTTTCGGCAAAACTGGGCGATTTTTTGCGCCAGCTGCTCCTCCTTGATCCGCGTTTCTCCTTCTTCACTTGTCCATTTCCCTTCATACCGCCTGTCATCAACCGCAAACGTCGCCACGACTTCCCAAAACGGTTCGGGACGAAACTGCTCAATTTCTTTTTCCCGCTTCACGATGAACGCGAGTGTTGGCGTTTGGACTCTTCCAACCGAAAAAACGTCATTCATTCCCTTTTGCTTTAGCAAAATGCTGTACACGCGCGAGGCGTTCATCCCGACAAGCCAATCGGCACAAGCGCGCGCGTACGCTTCTTCATATAAATTTCTTGTTTCTGCTTCATCTAACAGCTGCCGGAATCCGGCCTCAATTGCTTTCGGCGTTAACGACGAAAGCCAAAGGCGCTTCATCGGCTTTTTCACGCCGCTCATTTGAATAATATTGCGGACAATCAGCTCCCCTTCTCTTCCGGCGTCACCGGCATGGATAATTTCCGTCACTTCCGGTTTGCGAAGCAATTCTTTCACAATCGCAAACTGTTTTGCTTTCGCTTTTTCTACCTCATATTGAAAACGCTCCGGAATGATCGGCAGCGTCTCGAGTTTCCATTGTTTCCATTCCGGACGATACCGTTCGGGCGGCACAAGCTGGAAAAGATGCCCGACCGCCCACGTCATATATGCTCCTTTCGGAAACAATTCATTTGGAAAAATTTCAATATAACCTTGATGTTTTTTGTTTTTAAAAATGGACGCGAGAGTCGCGCCTTGGTCTGGTTTTTCGGCGATAATCACTTTCATTGCAAACTTCTCCTCGCTGTTGAACTAATTACGGTACCTCATGCCCCATCGAGCTTTGCAAAATTTCAAACCACTGCTCGCGGCGAAGCGGCAGCCCTAGCGCACGCACCGCACGAATAATACGCTCTTTTTTACCGGAACCGACAATCGGCATCATCCGAGCCGGATGGACAAGCAGCCAGGCGTACAATACTTCGTCGATTGTCTCCGCGCCTAATTCATTTTTGATCCGCTCGAGCGTATCACGGAGACGAACCGCTTTTTCATCATCCGCCGTAAATATTTTCCCGCCCGCAAGCGGCGACCACACCATCGGCGGAATCCGCTTTTCTAAGCATAAATCAACGGTTCCGTCTTCGATATTTTCTAAGCAATAGGCCGACACTTCAATTTGGTTGGTCACAAGCGGAAAATCTAAATACGATTGAAGCATGTTAAACTGCGAACGTTTAAAGTTGGACACGCCAAAATGGCGCACTTTCCCTTCTTTTTTCAGCTGGGTGAACGCCTCTGCCACTTCTTCCGGATTCATAAACGGGTCCGGACGATGAATAAGCAGCACATCGATGTAATCGGTGCGGAAATTTTTCAACGATTGGTGGACGGAAGCGATAATATGCTCCTTGCTCGTATCATAATGATTCAAGCCGTATTTCGATGCGCGCTTAATCCCGCATTTTGTGACAATCTCGATGTGCCCGCGCAAGCTTGGCTTGAGCGCCAATGCTTCGCCAAATAACGCCTCGCACGTATAATTCCCGTAAATATCGGCATGATCAAACGTCGTGATTCCTTGTTCAAGACAAAATTCAATGAGATCGAGTATCTGTTCTTTGGAATAGTTCCACTTCGCTAGTCTCGATAATCCATGAATGATGCGGGAAAATGTTAAATCTTCTGCTAAACGAATTCGTTCCATCATTTGTCCTCTCTTTCTTTTTCATGCGGTATATACCAAATCGATTTCCCCATTCCTTTTTAGAGTAATCTGTTTCTTTTTGCGCATACTACGTAACAGCGGAAAAACAGGAAAGGAATGGGAAGATGATGAAAAAACAGCTATATGTATGGCTAATGATCGTACTGCTGCTTGCTCCATGGCGCGCCTACGCCGCAGACACAAAATATCAATGGAACCTTGCTGACATTTATGCTTCAGAAGCCGATTTCGAGCGCGACTATCAAGCAGTCGTCGATGCGCTGCCAAAACTGTCCGCCTATGAAGGAGAACTAGCGCGGCCTTCCAACGTCGCCAAACTATTTGCCCTTAATGAAAGGATAGCACGAAAGCTCGAAAAATTGTCGCTTTATGCTCATTTAAAACAAGATTTAAATATTGAAGACGAGAGCGCGGCACGGCTGAAAGCAAAAGTGGAAACACTTATTTCCGACTATGGGGCCAAAACGGCGTTTATCGAACCGGAACTGCTGTCGCTTTCCGAGCATACGCTTGACAAGCTGCAAAAAAGCAAGCCGCTCAAGCCGTACCGCTATTATTTTGAAGAATTGAGCGAGCGGAAAAAGCATACTCTTTCCAAACGAGAAGAACAGCTGCTCGCCAAGCTCTCTCCCATCATGAGCGACCCGGAAAACATTTATAACAATGCCGCACGCGGCGATTATGAGCCGCCTTCGATCCGCACACCGGAAGGAAAAACGATTTCGCTGACGGATGAAAACTATACAAAAGCGCTTGAACACCCGGACCGCGGCTACCGCAAGCGGGCGTTTCAAACACGTTTTCAAAGCTATGAAGCGATCGAAAACACATCCGCCGCCACGCTATACGCTTCCGTAAAAGCGGATGAACTATACGCGAAAGCACGAAAATATCAATCTGGCCTCGATGCGGCACTATCGGCCGATGATGTGCCAAAACAAGTGTTTACGAATCTCATTTCTACCGTCAAGGATCATTTGCCATCATTGCACCGCTATGTCGAACTTCGCAAAAAAGCACTCGGCGTCGACCGCGTCCATAGTTACGATATGTATGTGCCGCTTGTCGACGAGACGGTCACGAAAAAAATGAAGTTTCCGATCGAAACGGCGCAGACGCTCCTCCTTAAAGGGCTGAAACCGCTCGGGGATGACTACCTCGAACATGTGCGGCGCGCTTTCGAACAGCGCTGGCTTGACGCATATCCGCGTCCGAAAAAATATACGGGCGGCTATAATACGGGAGCGTACGACACCCATCCGTTTATTTTGCTCAACTACGACGAGTCGCTTGATGGCGTGCTGACGCTTGCCCACGAAATCGGGCATGCGATGAATTCCGTCTATACAAACAAAACGCAGCCGTACCATTATTCCGGGCAATCGATTTTTACCGCTGAAGTCGCTTCCACCGCCAACGAATGGCTGATGATGGATTATTTCCTAGAGCAAGCAAAATCGGACGAAGAAAAGCTGTATTTACTCAACCAGCAAATCGATCAAATTCGCGGCACATTATACACGCAAGTGATGTATTCCGAATTTGAACAAGCGATTCACGACAAAGTGCGGCAAGGCGGGAGCTTAACCGCCAAGGAGTTGAACGAGCTTTGGCTTCGCCTATTGAAAAAATATTACGGCCCGGCGTACGCCGCCGATTTAGAAGCCGCGCGCGGCTGGCTGCGCATCCCGCATTTTTATGACGCATTTTACGTCTATAAATACGCCACTTCTCTCGCCGCTTCCTTCGAGCTTGTCAAGCAAATGAAAGCGGATGAAACCGGACAGGCAACGAAACGCTATTTGCAGTTTTTAAGCGCCGGCACATCCGACGACCCGATCCGCCTTTTGCAAAAAGCAGGAGTGGATATGACATCGCCGAAGCCGCTCGAGAACCTGCTGTCTTATTTCGACTCGCTCGTTCGCGAAATGGAACAGCTGTTAAAAAAGCAAGGAAGACTGTAACTGGATATGGCGATGGCTCCAAAAGGTAGCTTTCCGAGCCTTTTCGAGCCAGCGCTTTTTGATTCATGATATTTAAGCGGCAATCGACACACAACATTTATTTTACTTTAATACGGAAAACATAGTTGCCTTCTCCTTGCTTCCAATTCGCCATAAGATGATAAACATATACCCCGCTTTCACTTGGCGCGGTAATTTTTTTGTTCTTTACCTTTATATTTTTTGCCTTTCCTTTATTAATCCACTGTTCTACAGATAAAGAAACTGGTTCTTTTTCAAAATCAATTTCTATTTCTGAATGAGGCACAACCTCAACCGGTTCGTGTACGTCTCCTATTTTCCATGGAGACGCGTAAGCCCAATCGACACACTTTTTAGAGAAAAATGTTTTCCAGCAGTAAGAACCTTGTATAACCGGAATTTTTTGTCCTGCCGCCGATATGTCTAACTCAGGTGGTTTGGAGCTGGCAGTCACAAAAAAGTATGTCCCAAAACTGCATAACCCGGCGATCATCAATATGGCAAAAAATTTTTTCATGGCTACCGCTCCCTCTATATGCCTTTTACTTATTAGACGGCGCGCAAAGATAAATGTTACTATGGTGAATCCATCACTTCCAACTAATCTTTATCTGATCCATTGCGTCTCCCTTCATCACACTATTTCTTCTACCTGTAACCAATGCTTCGAAATAGTCGGAAAAACGAAAAAAGATCACCGCATGTGAACCTGCGATGACCATTTTAGCGCTAAAATCGACAATTTCTCAATATTCTTCCAGCTTTTCAATCTTCTCCTTCACCTTCCTAATGTTTTCCATTTTGTTATCCCAACAGGCCTGGCTTAAATCGACGGGATATTGTTCGGGATTCATCGTCCGTTTATACTCATCCCAAAACAATCGCAAATTTTCTTTGACAAACGCTTGAATTTCTTTTAATGGCGGAGACGTATACACAAGCTTGCCATTGTCAAAAATCGTTTCATGCAAATCCCTTGCCTCAAAATTGGTGACAAATTTGCTGATAAACGTATAAACAGGATGAAACATTTTGAGCCGTTCTTCTTGTTGCGGATTTTCGCTTTCTAAGGCAATATAGTCGCCTTCCGCTTTTTTATTGATTTTGTTGACAATGCGGTACACCCGTTTCAGCCCCGGGGTCGTGACTTTTTCCGGGTTGCCGCTGATTTTAATCGTATCGACCATATTTCCGTTTTCATCTTCAATGGCGACTAATTTATAAACGGCGCCCAACGCCGGCTGATCGTACGCGGTTATTAATTTCGTGCCGATTCCCCAGACGTCGATTTTCGCGCCTTGTGATTTTAAATTGAGGATCGTTTCTTCGTCTAAATCGTTCGACGCGAAAATTTTCGCCTTCGTAAATCCCGCTTCATCGAGCATTTTTCTCGCTTCTTTCGACAAATAGGCGAGATCGCCGCTGTCGATGCGGATGCCAATAAAATTGATTTGATCGCCCAGCTCTTTGGCGACACGAATCGCGTTTGGCACCCCTGACTTCAATGTATCGTACGTGTCGACGAGAAAGACGCAATCTTTATGGCGGCGCGCATATTTATGGAACGCGGTGTATTCATCTTGATAGGCTTGTACCATCGCGTGCGCATGGGTGCCGGCAACCGGAATGCCGAAAAGTTTCCCTGCCCGTACGTTCGATGTCGCTTCAAACCCGCCGATATAGGCAGCGCGTGCTCCCCACAGCGCGGCATCCATCTCGTGCGCCCGGCGGCTGCCGAACTCCATCGCCGGCTCATCGCCGAGAATATGTTTAATACGAGACGCTTTTGTCGCGATTAACGTTTGAAAGTTGATAATGTTTAAAATCGCCGTTTCCACGAGCTGCGCTTCGGCAAGCGGCGCTTCAATGCGCAAAATCGGCTCGTTGCCGAAAACGATTTCCCCTTCTTTCATCGAGCGCAGCGTGCCGGTAAAACGAACCGTTTGCAAATAATCTAAAAAATCGTCCCGATATCCCAATTCCGATCGCAAATAGTCAATATCGCTTTCGGAAAACCGGAATTCCTGCAAAAATTGAATGACCCGTTCCAAGCCGGCAAATACCGCGTATCCGTTTCCAAACGGCAGCCTGCGGAAAAACACTTCAAACACTGCCTTGCGGTTATGAATGCCGTCTTCCCAATACGTTTCCACCATATTAATTTGATATAAGTCCGTATGAAGGGTAAAACTGTCATCCGCATATTTTTCGTTCATGGTGCTACCTCCAAAACACAAATCAGTTTGACACAAAAAACGTCCATCGTCTATTCTACCATTTTTATTCTATTATTCCACTACTTCCGCACCTAATGTATGTTTGAAATGCTCGAGCGCCCATTCATGCCCGACCGGATTGAAGCTGGCGACCGCATTTTTATGTACAACGATGTGAAAACCTTTATTGTACGCATCGACCGCAGTATGAAGCACGCAAATGTCCGTACAGCAGCCGACTAAATGCACTTCGGTAATGCCGCGCTCTCTTAGCTTTATTTCTAAATCCGTACCGGCAAATGCGCTATATCTCGTTTTATCCATCCAATACACATTGTCTTTGTGCTTGTTCGCCTGATAAACCGCTTCCAATTCCCCATATAATTTCCGCCCGTCCGTTCCTTCGATATTATGCGGCGGAAACAGCTTCGTTTCCGGATGATAAGTATCCCCCGCTTTATGTATATCGATCGCAAATACGACAAAATCGCCATTTTCGATAAACTCTTTCGTAATCCGCACCAGCTCCGATTCGATTTGCTGGCCGGGCTTTCCGCAAGTAAGTGCGCCGTGGTCGGCGATGAAATCAATCGTATAATCAATGTTAATCAATGCTTTTTTCATACTCAATTCCCCCCCCAATATTCGAATTTAACACTTATTATAATATTGTTAAAAGAAAAAATAAAAAAATTTAATAGCGCGCGTAGAGGTCGACGTTCACTCTTGAAAACCTGTCGTTGTTCTTTCTAAATAACAAAGGGACTACAAAAAATATGCTGGACATTATTTATTAAATATTCTCCTTAATCCAACCCAAATGCATCATGAGTAGATATACGCAAACTGTACGATCTTCCATATCGTCGAATCGCTCCGCCAGATTACGCGTCTCCACGGACACCCTATTATTTCATTTTCTGTTGCTGAGTTATGAAATAAGAAACTTACTTCTAAACTGCCGCCTTTTCACCAATCCATTTGACCGCTTGCTGCTCGCGTCTTTCTTTGCCACTTGCGATGCCTTGTCACGATTACAAAAAAACACCCCCGCTTTCCGTTGTTGGAAAGCGGGGAGTTGTCATGCCTGTCCATTTTCTGCGGCTTTGGCCGCTTTTAGTTGCGTGCGCAAAATCAATGATTGAATAATCGAGAAGCAGCCGCCGACAACCCAATAAAGCGACAGGGCGGACGGAACGGAGCTTGCCCCGATAAAAATCATGACTGGCATGATATACGACATCATCGCCATTTGCGGCATTTGTTCTTCCGCCATTGACGGTGACAAGCGCAGCGAGATGAAAGTCGTCAGGCTGGCCAAAATTGGCAAAATGAAGTACGGATCACGATGGCCGAGCTGCACCCATAAAAACGAGTGCATCTTAATTTCTTGCGTGCGCGAAATCGCGTAATAAAGCGACATAAAAATCGGCATTTGAATCAGCACCGGCAGGCAGCCGCTCGCAGGATGGACGCCGTGCTTTTGATACAATTGCATCATTTCCTGCTGGAGCTTGCGCTGTGTTTCGATGTCAGTGCCTTTATATTTCTCTTGGAGCTTTTTCAGTTCCGGGCGAAGCTTTTGCATCGCAATCGTCGTTTTAAACTGCTTTAAGATGAGCGGCAGCAGGCAAAAACGGACGATTAACGTTAATACGATGATGGCAATCCCGTAGTTATTTCCAAACAGATGCCCAATCGTTAAAAGCAATTTCGACATTGGATAGACAAAATAATGATCCCAAATTCCTTGACTATGTTCATTAATCGGCGCGTTGCGATTGCAGCCGCTTAGTAAAACAACCGTTCCTAGTAATGCAAAAATCCACTTTCTCATAAGAGACCTCCTTGTTGTTTTTTAGGCAATCAGGCAAGAAATAAGCGAGGTCTCCTTCCTTCTTCATCAGTTTGATGTGAACGTTCGTGCACAGGAATCTTTCGCCTTTTCCTAATGAAAACGCGGCAGAGCGGGGCCATCGTGCCTGCCACATATCTTTCGTCTTTTTTTCCCGCTACACGCGAGAGCGTAACGTCATATAAAAAGGCTTTCGTTTTTCGATATTCGCCGATATAGCATTTCACGACGACAAGCAGTGCGCCCACAAGCGACACATATGCCAGCAAATCAAAGGGAGCTTCCATTCTCCCACCTCTTTTCTATTCAAGAAAAACTTTTCCTTACATAACATAGCAAACTTAGCGAAAAAAGAAAAGAAAAAGATTCGCACGCCGCTATTTTTCCGCCGATGGCCGTAATAGCGGCACCAACACCGGTTCTTCGTTAGCCAGTTCGGCAAAATCTCCTGTTTCATCTTTATCAAGAACATGCGCTAGTTCGCGCTTCGCTTCCTCCATTCGCCCGAGCTTGGCTAAATAGCACGCCCGTTGATAACGAGCGGATAAGTCTTCTTGGGCAAATTGAAGCCATTTGTCGATAACGGAAAGCGCTTTTTCCGTCTGCCCCGCTTCGTCATACGCACGCGCCAATTCTTGACTCATCTCTACATCATATGGATGATGGAAAAGCCCGTTTGCAAGTACGGCAATCGCTTCATCATAGCGCTGTTTTGCCATATACATCGTTCCTAACGTCAAAATACTGCGATGTAAGAGCGGCTCTATTTCGATAATGGAACGAAGCAAATTTTCTGCTTCCTCTTCCCGTCCATCGTCAAGGAGCAGGAACGCCTTTAGCTCCAGCATAGTTAGGTCGTTCGGCTGTTCTTCGAGCAGCCGCTCGATCCACTCGCCTGCTTCTTTTTGCCGCTTGCTGTTTTCGGAGTGAATGAGAAGCATAACAAGTTCACGGGCGACATCGCCATTCCACTCATATGTTAACGCCTTGCGCAGCGTCTTGATCGCGTCATCCGTCAATTCTGACGCTTCGTAAAACCCAGCGAGGCGCTCATACGCTTCTATATTGCTTCGGTCCAAACGAATCGCCGTTTCATATAAATCCAAAACAGCGGAAGCAAAAATAACCTGTTTCGTCCACGCTTTCGTTTTTGTCCACAGTCGTTTGGGGAGAAATCCTTCCCCCCCGATTCGCTGCATGTTCATCATATACGAGGAAAGAGCGGAAGCGGCATACATACATACTACACTTTTTTTGCTGTTTTCCAGTTTCCATCGGCGCAGCCGCTCACGCAGTTTTCCTATTCCTCTCATTGTATACGAAAATGCTTGAATATACGTTTCATACAAGGCTTCATTGCGGACATCCTGCTCAATCAATCGTTCAAGGATGGCGATCGCTTCGCGTAACTTCCCTTCCTTGACAAGCACTTTCGCATAATGGTGGAGCACTTCCGGATGATCAGGATGGAGGCGAAGCGCGTGTTCGACCGCCTCTTTTTCTTTGGCACCGTCCCCCATTGCTCCATATACGTAGCCAAGGCTGTTATAATACCAAATATCGCCTGCTTGCGTCCGCACCGCTTCGATCGTGTCTACTAATGTGGCGGGATCGTCAAACAGCCACACCGCATTTTCGACATGAACTTGAAGCGGGTCGCACTCGAACGCTTTTTGCAAATGGAACCGCTGCTTATCAATGTTTTCTTCCATTTCGTAAAGAACCGCTAAGCGAAGGTGAGCCACCGCAAACGTATCATCAACTTCGAGACACGCTTCATAATACCGTTTTGCCTCGTTCCAGCGCTCGAACGCCCGATACGTTTCGGCCAAGCGATAGAGCGGGAACGTGCTTTTTCGCACCTTGCTCGCCCGTTCGTATAAATCGATCGCTTTCGAAAACATGCCGCTTTGCTCATAAAGTACGCCGAGATAACAAAGCGCGTTTACATCGGTTGGACGCTCGTTGATGAGTTGCCCGAGAAAAGCAATTCCTCGGTCGACAAGGAAATGGTCGGTTAATTGTTCAATATAAAACTCGTACGCTTCTGCCACATCAAATTGCGCAAGGCGCAATCCTTCTTCAAGAAAGGCAAGCGCGATGCCTTTTTCTTCTGCTTCTATAGCTAGCTTATTGGCCAGGAGCATTTTTCCGGCATTTAATAGATATTCGCTGTTTTGAGCAAATAATGGCTTCTTATCCAACAGATACTGTTTTGCTTCATCGCGCTGCCCCCGTTGCATCATCACGTATGCAAGGCCGAGATGGGCAAAGACATCTTTTTCCTCTTGCTCGAGCGCTTTTTGGTAATGCGCTTCCGCCTTTTCCGCTTCGTCTCGTTCCATATACCAGTCGCCAAGACGAACGTGTAATGCAGGGGAGCTTCCGGCCTTTGCCGCTCCTTCTAGCAAAACAGCTTCAGCTTTTTGCCAATCCCCTAACTCATTTTCATATAAATCCGCTAACGCCAAATACGGATACGGCTCTTTGCCATCAAGCGCTTTAGCGACAAGAAAGCCGCGTTCCGCTTTACGGATCTTTCCTAGCCTTTCATCGCAACGCGCCCGTTCATACCATAGATGGGCATCGCGTTGATGGCGGCGCAGCAATTCGTCAAAAAAGGCGCGCGCCTCCTGAAATTGTTTGGCATGAAATAACATGATGCCATGGTTCGTGCCAATAAACGGATCGTCAGGGTGTATCGTTAAAGCGATTTGCGACAGTTCCAGCCCTTTCTTTTCCTTTCCGCCGTACGTGGTGCTAAGGGCCATATAGCTCCAGACGTCGGGCTGGTCGGGATCGAGCTGGAGCGAAGCCCGGAAATGGCGGCTTGCTTCTTCGTACCGGCTTTCGTAAAACGCGATCCGTCCCTGTAAATAGTGATAGAGCGGACTGTGGTTTTTTCTTTTCACCCGCGCCAACACCGCTTCGGCCCGTTCGATTTCTTTCACATACACATACGCTTTCGCCGCCGCAAGCAGCAAATCATTAATATCACCGTATTTAGCAAGTACCCGCTCGGTATAGTCGAGAAGCAGTTCTTTCGCTTCTTCCGTGCTAAAATGTTTGACGACATACAGCCATGTGTATGGAATGTGTTCGTGCTTGCGCAAAAACGCGAGAAACGGCGCCATATACGCTTGTTCATCTTCATCCATTTTTTCGGCGAAGGCATGAAGTTGACGGAAATATTGATCTTCCGCTTCCGGCAGCGACACGGCAATCGCTTCTTTTTCCCGGGGAATCGCAGCAATCGACAAATAATGTGTTCCTGCATACCATTTTTCGACTTCGTCATAAGCAACGACAAATGGCTCGAGCATGTTTGGGTCTTGCACGTAAAACGCCCCGAGGCGCTCATCATAGCCGAACAATACTTGCACATGGGACGATTGTTCGTAATCGACGCTTAACAGCACGGGAATTCCAGCATCGAGCAGCCGTTTCCACCGCTCCGCTGAACCGATGAAAAAGCGGCATAAAAAGCCAAGCGTTTCCAAATAATGTACCGTCGTCGACAATTTTGAACCGCGCACATCGAAAATATGCTCGGCCACTTCATCTTGTGTGCGTTCCTTACCTAACAGCCGCAGCATCATTTCCAAACTTGCGGGCACACAATAATTATGCTTTTGTACAACAGGCACAAGCGGCAAGATCACTTGCGGCAGAGAAGCTCGTTCGCTTGCACGCGCGTATGGCGTAGATACCAATGATTTCTCTCTTTGAACAAGCGCCGCTAGTTCATCGAACTTGCCAAGCTTGTAATAGATTTGCGCACGCACATGGGCAAAATAGCGGCGGTGAACATGAAACGGAGTGAGACGGTCGACCTCGTCCATCGCTTCGAGCGCTGCCTTGTACTCATGCAAATCGCGCAACCGGCGCGCTTTTTCGGCATATAGTGCCGGTACTTGCGGAAACCGTTTGATGCCGCATTCAACGATTTCCAGTGCTTTCCGCTGACAGCCGTTTAGCGCGTACAAGTCGGCCAAAAGCAAATGGCACATATCGCCGCGCTCCGGCTCATCCAATCCTTTCCGTAATATTTCTTCCGCTCTATTGCGATCGTCGGTTTCCATATAAAAGTATCCCCATTTATCGTACATCGGAATAGTTTCATATCGTTCTACCACGTTCATCCACTGCCGTGCTTCTTCGATCCGGCGCATTTCTAAAAGAGCGCGCACAAGTGTAAAAGCAGCACGCGCGATATGTTCCGGTTTTTCCTTTCCGTTCGCGATCGCTTCTTCCAAGCGCGGCCGCAGCGCTTCCTCGACATCCAACGGCCGTCGTTCTTCAATCCACTCATCACATACCCACGTCAGCGTCTGCAGCGTCGAAAAGCGGCGGTGGGCGTAGCGCGCCAACAGCGCGCTATGGCGGTACATTAACGCATAATCAAACAAGCGGATCAGATGATGAAACGAGTCCGCTGATTGCCATGCCCGCAGCGGCATCCTCCAGCAAAATGGACGCCCGTTTGCTTCCTGAATCATCGGCTTTATTTCCTCTAATGCTTCGATAATGCGTTTTTCTTTTATATAGGTTGCGATTCGTTCTATATTCATGTACGAAGCTCCTTTTCTTTCTTCCATTTCATACTATAACTGTACAAGCCTGCCCAACAGATGATGCCAACTTTTCGTGATATTTTTAGTGTAAAATGAATCGCAGAGAAGTGCTATAAGTTTTTAGAAATAACAGATGGGAAATGAATCCTATCTTTCTAACAAAAAAGATTTGCCGCGGATGATGGCGGGCAAATCCTTTTTGTGAAAAAACTATTTGTTCGCATGCGCGGCAAAAAAGCGCAACGATAAATCGATAATCGTTTGCTGGTCATAGTCCAGCGTCGCGACATGGTAGCTGTTTTTCAAGGATACAAGCTCTTTTTCCGCCGAGCTGATTTTCTCCAAAATAAGCCGTGAGTTATCGGGCGGAACGACATGGTCTTCTTCCGACACAAAAATGAGCGCCGGACACGTAATGCGGTGAAGGTTGTTTCTTACTTTCTCCATCAGTTTAACAATTTGTTGGAGTGAAGCGGTTGGTGTTTTTTCATACGCCAGCTCTTTCACTTCCGGGTTTTTGATATCCGAGCCGATCGCGTCTAAGTAGCGCGGTAGCTCAGCACGATGAGCGGCACCGTCAGCCATGACCGGAATGTCGATCGCCGCATTAATCGGAACGATACCTTGAATGTCAGGATAGGTCTCGGCCATATACAAGGTGAGCGTCCCGCCCATCGACAATCCCGTCACAAAAATAGTGTCACACCGCTCTTTCAGCCATTGATACCCCTCTTCAACGGAATCAATCCAATCTTCGTATGTCGTCTGTTCCATATCTTCATAATGCGTTCCATGTCCTTTCAGACGCGGGCCGCAAACGGTATAGCCCGCCTTGGCGTACGCTTCGCCTAACGGACGCATGCTTTGCGTCGTGCCGGTGAAACCGTGGGAAACCAAAATGCCCACCCGGCTTCCTTCAAAATAAAACGGCTCCGCCCCTGGCAGTACAGGATACTTCTCTTTCATCGCCTCTCCCCCGCTTTAGAAAATGCACTTCCTTTTATCTTTTATTTCGCTGCAGACAGACTTTTTCCTTTTTTCTCATCGAAATAAAGCAAGCGAACGCCACCATTCGGAAAATAGCTGTTCTTTTGCGCCGATATAGACAAGCAAGGCAAACGCCACGTAAAAAAGCGCTTTTTCGACGAGATTGCCTGTGCGATAGATAGGAATTTTCAATCGCTTTGCGGTGAACGGCCAAAAGAGAGGCACGCCTTGGACAGAGAAAAAGTCTTCGAGAATATGAAACAAATAGCCGAGCACAAAGCCAGCCGCAAATAACGAAGACGATTCCCAAGAAATGACGAGAGCAATAACCCCCCATACAACAAGCGAATGGGTCATACCGCGATGGCCAAATGCTTCTTTTACTTTATTGGACATCCCCATTGAGCGTCGCCCGACGTATGACTTCGGTTCATCAATGTCGGGGAGCAAACTGCCGATGACGACTCCCGCCGTATAGCTTGCTGTAAAGGAAAGCGATGTGTACGCGGCGGCCGCCGCCCCAAGGCATAATGACGTAACAATATGGCTATGGTATCGCATTTATCCTCCTCATTATGTAAAACTTTTTCTCTATTATAACACAAGAAAGGAATGTTTGTTCGTTTTTTCGTCACCGTTTGACAAATTTGTGACAATCGCGTCAACTGTGACAAAGTTAACATCCCTTTATTTCCATTATGGCTATAGTAAAATTACAAACATTGATAAGGAGTGAACAAAATGAAACGAAAACGATCACCGTTATGGAACCGTTTCAAATATATGAAACCGATCGAACGGTATGCGAATGAGCATAGCGAAGCAAACTACGGCGACCGCGCTTGGGAAAATGCGTACCGCCGCCGCTGGCAGCACGATAAAGTCGTTCGTTCAACCCACGGTGTCAACTGCACAGGTTCATGCAGTTGGAACATCTACGTAAAAGATGGCATCGTTACCTGGGAAGGACAACAGCTCGATTATCCATCAACCGGGCCGGATATGCCGGATTTTGAACCGCGCGGCTGTCCTCGCGGCGCGAGCTTCTCTTGGTACATTTACAGCCCGCTGCGCGTCAAATACCCATATGTGCGCGGCGTGTTAATCGACATGTGGCGAGAAGCGCTGCAAACACACAAAAATCCGCTCGATGCATGGAAAAGCATCGTTGAAAATCCCGAAAAGGCAAAACGTTATAAACAGGTGCGCGGAAAAGGGGGATTTGTCCGCGTCAGCTGGGATGAAGCGTTAACGCTTGTCGCTGCTTCCTTATTATATACTGTCATCAAATACGGCCCGGACCGCAATGTCGGTTTTTCGCCGATCCCAGCGATGTCGATGGTCAGCTATGCCTCTGGGGCTCGCTTTATGCAGCTCATGGGCGGGCCGATGCTTAGCTTTTACGATTGGTATGCAGACCTGCCGCCAGCATCGCCGCAAGTTTGGGGAGACCAAACCGACGTTCCCGAATCGAGCGACTGGTATAACTCCGGCTACATCATTACATGGGGCTCGAACGTACCGCTTACTCGAACGCCGGACGCTCACTTTTTAGCGGAAGTCCGTTACCGCGGCACGAAAGTCGTTTCCGTCAGCCCGGATTACGCCGAATCGACGAAATTTGCCGACGACTGGCTCAGCGTAAAACCAGGAACAGACGGCGCACTCGCGATGGCGATGGGACATGTCATTTTAAAAGAATATTATGTCGATCGGCAAGTTCCTTACTTCCAGCAATATGCGAAAACGTACACCGATTTTCCGTTCGTCGTCACCTTGAAAAAAGATGGCGACAAATGGATAGCCGGCCGCTTCTTGCAGGCAAAAGACCTCGGCCGCAGCGTCACCAACTCCGAATGGAAGCCGGTCGTTTACGATGAAAACAAAAAAACGTTTGCGATTCCGCATGGAACAATCGGTTCGCGCTGGGACGATCAAGGAAAATGGAATTTACATATGGTGGATGAAGAAACGGAACAGCCGATTGAACCTTGTCTATCGTTTTTAGGGAGCGAAGACGAGCTCGTTACGATTCATATTCCGTACTTTACTAATGAAGGAAGGGAAACGATTGAACGCGTCGTCCCGGCAAAAAAAATACAAACCGAAAATGGCGAAACGTATGTGACGACCGTCTATGATCTTGTCCTTGCCAATTACGGCGTTGACCGCGGTATTGGTGGAAACGTCGCCCGTACGTACGATGATCTTGTTCCATTCACGCCGGCATGGCAAGAAGCGATTACAGGCGTGAAACGGGAGCTTGCCATTAAAATCGCGCGCGAGTTTGCGCAAAACGCGATTGATACTAATGGCCGCTCGATGATTATTGTCGGCGCTGGCATTAACCACTGGTTCCACTCCGATACGATTTACCGCGCCGTCTTAAACCTCGTCTTATTTGTCGGCGCACAAGGCGTCAACGGCGGCGGCTGGGCGCACTACGTCGGACAAGAAAAACTGCGGCCGGCGGAAGGATGGCAAACGATCGCAACGGCACGCGATTGGACGATGCCGCCGAAATTGCAAAACGGCACATCGTTCTTCTATTTTGCGACCGATCAATGGCGATATGAAGAAATGCCGGTCGATGAACTTGTATCACCGCTTGTGAAAAAAGCGCGCTATTCCCATTACGCAGATTATAACGTTCTCGCCGCCCGGCTTGGCTGGCTTCCGTCTTACCCGACGTTTAACAAGAACGGCATTGACCTTTACAAAGAAGCTATCGCCAATGGAGCAACGACTCCGGAACAAATCGGAAATTACGTGGCCGAACAGCTCAAAACAAGGCAATTGCAATTTGCGATCGAAGACCCGGACAATGAAGTAAACTTTCCAAGAAACTTAATCGTTTGGCGCGCGAACTTAATTTCCAGCTCGGGCAAAGGCCATGAATATTTCTTAAAACATTTGCTCGGCACGACGCACGGTTTGTTAAACGATGATGAGGACAGCCTGCGGCCGCAAGAAATTACATGGCGCGACGAGGCGCCGGAAGGAAAGCTCGACTTATTAGTGAACCTTGATTTTCGCATGGCGGGAACAGCGCTTTATTCCGATATTGTTCTTCCGGCGGCGACATGGTACGAAAAACACGATTTAAGCAGTACGGATATGCACCCGTTCGTGCATCCGTTCAATCCAGCGATTTCTGCACCATGGGAAGCACGCTCGGATTGGGACATTTTTAAATCGTTAGCGAAAGCCGTCTCCGATGTCGCCAAACAAATCGGCATGAAGCCGGTCAAAGAGGTCGTCGCCACCCCGCTCTTGCACGATACAGCACAAGAACTGGCGCAGCCGTTTGGCCAAGTGAAAGACTGGAGCAAAGGCGAGTGCGAACCGATTCCGGGAAAAACGATGCCGAACATTCATGTCGTCGAGCGCGATTATACGCTTATTTACGACAAAATGATTTCCCTTGGACCGAACGCAGCCAAACAGCCAATGGGCATAAAAGGCATCGCTTGGTCAGCCAAAGACGAATACGAAAAATTGAAAAAGACGTTAGGAACGATCAAACGTGCTTCGATCGCCGCCGGCTGCCCGGACATCAGCGATGCGAAAAAAGCAGCGGAAGCCATTCTCACATTATCATCGACAACGAACGGAAAAGTGGCGGTGAAAGCATGGAAAGCGCTCGAGAAAAAGACGAAATTGCAGCTCGCCGATTTAGCGAGAGAACGCGAGGAAGAATGCTTTACGTTCGAACAAATTACGGCGCAGCCGAAAACAGTGATCACCTCGCCGGCGTTCAGCGGTTCGGAAAAAGGCGGCCGGCGCTACTCGCCGTTTACGACAAACGTCGAGCGATTCATTCCGTGGCGTACGCTCACCGGGCGGCAGTCATTCTACTTGGATCACGAATTAATGCACGAATTTGGCGAAACGATGGCTACCTTTAAGCCGATATTGCAGCACCGCCCGTTCTCGAGAAAACGGCCGGAAGCAAAAGGAAAAGAAATCATTTTGAACTATTTAACGCCGCATAACAAATGGTCGATTCACAGCATGTATTTCGATTCGTTGCCAATGCTCACCCTTTTCCGCGGCGGCCCGACCGTCTGGATCAACAAAGAGGATGCCGCAGAAGCCGGTATACGCGATAACGATTGGATTGAATGCTTCAACCGCAACGGCGTCGTCGTTGCCCGCGCCGTTGTTTCCCACCGCCTGTCGCGCGGAATGGCGTTTATGCATCACGCACAAGACCGCCACATTAACGTGCCAGGCACGAAGCTGACGAACAATCGCGGCGGCACACACAACAGCCCGACGCGCATTCATGTGAAACCGACGCATATGATCGGCGGGTATGCGCAATTAAGCTACGGCTTTAACTATTACGGCCCAACGGGAAATCAACGCGACTTGTACGTCATTATCCGCAAATTAGAGGAGGTCGATTGGCTTGAAGATTAAAGCGCAAGTCGGCATGGTGATGAACTTGGATAAATGTATCGGCTGCCATACGTGCAGCGTCACTTGTAAAAACACATGGACAAACCGTCCTGGAGCGGAGTACATGTACTTCAATAACGTCGAGACAAAACCGGGAATCGGTTATCCGAAACAATGGGAAGACCAAGACAAATATAAAGGTGGCTGGGAGCTCAAAAACGGCGAGCTCCAGCTCAAATCCGGCTCGAAAGTAACCCGTCTGCTTAACTTGTTTTACAACCCGTACCAGCCAACGATCGATGATTATTACGAACCGTGGAATTACGATTATGAAACATTGATCAACAGCCCGCAAAAACGCCATCAGCCGGTTGCTCGCCCGAAATCGGCCATTACCGGCGAATTCATGGAACTGTCATGGGGTCCAAACTGGGAGGACGACCTTGCCGGCGCCCATATTACCGGGTTGAGAGATCCAAACGTTGTCAAAATGGAGCAGTCGATTCAAGCGGAGTTCGAAAACGTCTTTATGATGTATTTGCCGCGCATTTGCGAGCATTGCATCAATCCATCGTGCGTCTCGAGCTGCCCGTCAGGAGCGATGTATAAACGCGACGAGGACGGCATCGTCCTCGTCGATCAAAACGCCTGCCGCGCCTGGCGCCATTGCGTAACGAGCTGTCCATATAAAAAAGTATATTTCAACTGGCAAACAAATAAAGCAGAAAAATGCACGCTCTGCTTCCCACGCATTGAGGCAGGCATGCCGACGATCTGCGCGGAAACGTGTGTCGGCCGCATCCGTTACATCGGTGTCATGCTTTACGATGCCGACAAAGTGAAGGAAGCGGCGAGCGTAGAAGGCGAAAAAGAGCTGTACCATGCCCAGCTTGGCATTTTCCTCAACCCGCACGATCCGGAAGTGATCGTAAAAGCAAAAAAAGAAGGCATTCCAGACGAATGGATCGAAGCAGCGCAGCGTTCGCCGATTTATAAAATGATTGTCGATTGGAAAATCGCGCTTCCGCTTCATCCGGAATACCGGACATTGCCAATGGTATGGTACATTCCGCCATTAAGCCCGATTATGAACATGTTTGAAGGAAAAGGAAGCAAAGCGAATGCGGAAGACATTTTCCTGGCGATTGACGAAATGCGCATCCCGATCGAATATTTGGCGAACTTACTGACAGCCGGCGACGAAACACATATCCGCATTACGTTGAAAAAAATGGCGGCGATGCGCTCATATATGCGCGCAAAACAAACGAACAAACAGCCGGATGTCCGCATTATTGAAGAACTCGGGCTAAGCGAGCAAGATATCGAAGACATGTATCGTCTGCTCGCCATCGCAAAATACAATGACCGCTTTGTCATTCCTGCCTCCCACCGTGAAGAAGTCGCGGAACTATACGCCGAACAAGGAAGCTGCGGGTTGGCGTTTGCCGGCGGTCCTGGCGCCTGCGGCACACTTTCTTAATGGAGGTGAGGAAACATGAATAAAGAACAAATGCAAACGGTGTTTTTATGCGCGTCCCATCTATTGTCCTATCCCGATGAAGAATGGGCGGACTCTCTCGCTGATTGCCTCGAGGCAATCAGCGTCGTCCCAAACGACGCCATCGTCGAAAAAATGAGCGCTTTTATTCACGACATCCAATCGATGCCTGCCCGCAAACGGATGGAACAATATGTCGAAGCATTTGATTTCGGCAAAAAAACGAATTTATATGTGACCTACATGAATACAGGCGAACAGCGCGAACGCGGTCTCGAGCTATTGCAGCTGAAACAGCGCTATAAAGCGGCTGGATTTGATATGACTGAGCAGGAACTCCCGGATTATTTGCCGCTCATGCTTGAGTTCGCCGCTTATGCCGAACAGGAGCACGTCGTGCCGCTCTTTGCCGCATACGCCGATAACATCGATGAAATACGGAAACAGCTTGCCGCGGGCAGCAGCCCTTATGCCGCGGTGTTGGACGCAATTTTTCTCGCATTTGCAGAACTCGGCGTGACGCCGACTCCGAAAGGAAGTGTGTAACCGTGTTGGAGCAATTTCTTTGGGTGATTTTCCCTTATATTGTGTTAACGATTTTTATTGGTGGTCATATTTGGCGTTATCAATACGACCAATTCGGCTGGACATCGAAATCGAGCGAAGTATTGGAAAAGAAGCAATTGCGGCTTGGCAGCCTGCTGTTCCATTGGGGAATTTTGTTTGTGTTCGTCGGCCACGTCATGGGCATTTTAATTCCGGAATCGGTGTACGCAACGCTCGGCATAACGGAAGAAACGTACCATCTCATCGCCCTTGCCGGCGGTATTCCGGCAGGATTGGCCGCTCTTATTGGGCTTCTCATTCTGATCCGCCGGCGCGCGACCGTCAAACGGGTGCGGATTACAAGCAGCCGCGGTGACTGGATCGCCCTCTTGTTCTTGGCGATGGTCATCGCAACGGGGCTGTCATCGACGCTGCTGAACGTCGATTCGCATGGTTTCGATTATCGAACAACGATCGGCCCTTGGTTCCGGAGCATCCTTCTATTCCATCCCGATCCATCTTACATGGAAACCGTGCCAGTTTGGTTTCAAATTCATATTTTGGCTGCTCTCGGCATTTTCGCTGTCTGGCCGTTTACGCGGCTCGTGCATGTGTTTAGCCTTCCACTTCGCTACTTGCGCCGAAGCTATGTCGTTTACCGCAAACGCATGCCGAAACAGGCAGAACAGCCATATAACATTCATTGATTGAAACGTGTCCGAATCCCTCTTTTATATAATCTATCTCTCCCACCTCCTCCTTTCTTTCAGGGGTGGGAGATTTTTTTGTGCGTATGTAAAAAATGGGATGCACCTATGAAGGAGACATCCCGTTTTTTCTTATATTTGGTTGATTTTTTCCGCCAATTCTTCTTTTTCTTCGTCGGACAACAGGCGTTCTGCCATCGGAAATAGCACGTTTTCTTCTTTCATAAAGTGTTCTGCTAAAATATGATAAGCGTCGATCACCTCATTGGCGAGCGCCACCGCACTTTCACGGTTAACCGTTTCCGGAAGCTCCGCAGTTTTCGTTAAAAAGGAAGCAAGCCGCTGATTCGCCTGATCATGTTCATACTCCATGACGGCAATCGGGCCGGATGTTCTTCCAATATACTGCGCCATCATTGGAAACAGCACGCCTTCTTCCCGCTCGGAGTGCGGATCGAGTTCATTCACAAATGACTGTACACTTTCCCGCAACGCAAGCAACCGTTCCTTCCAATTTTGCCCTTCCTCGTCGCCGATTGCTTGTGCAAGTTCAAACATACGCTGTTTTAGCTCACGCAACGGTCCATGCTCCTGTTTTAAACGCTCTAAACCTGGGCATAGCTCCACTTCTTCCTGTCCGCCCATATGACAAAACAAATGCATCATCCATCCCTGGTTACTAAAATCTATAAAAATCGACACATCGCGATGGAACCAGGAAACACCGCTTGTCGCTCGGATTCTCACCGAGTTCCATCAGGAAGGGAATCCCCTTGTCATTCACCTGCTGTGAAAGACACCCCGTGGCTCGCTGTTAGCGACGGCACCTGTCGTGCACCATTCCTTCCCTCGGTCAGTACACGACAACGATTTTAGTAACCAGGTCTACACCTCCCTTAGTTGAATTTGATACTGGTTCAGCCAGCAGAATTTATGCAAGATATTCCATAATGACCATTCATGCTCTTGTTTGAAGCTCTCGATTTTGCGTAACATCATGCCGAGATATTGTCGTTGTTTCGTTCCGCTTTTCGATTGCTTGTAGGATTCTTCCATCGACCCTAACACGGCAACCAAATGGCGTTTCACTTTCGTTTTTATGGTGTCCATGAGTTCTTTTGGCAATCGTTCACGATACCCTAATCCTCGTCTGCCAATCACCGAAGCGGCACTTTCATGAACGTATAGCCCATATTTTTTCATATACTTGAAACGACCGATAACACTTGTGTACGCCGGATTCACTTTTTTGATGCGAAACCCAAGCCGCATTCCCCGACGAACGATCGTTTCCGTCAGCTTTTTCTTTTTAAAATTATGGGTGAGGCGATTGAATCGTTTGTCTGTATCGTGCCGCTGCCTCAGTTGAATGTTTTCGATGACGACTGCCCCCACATTCTCTTGAAGCAGCCAGTCATACACATCTCTTACTGTTTCGCCAATGATGTTGTTTCGTTTATTCGCCCGCACATATTCGAGTTCATGGCAGTAAAACACCTTTGATTGAAGAAAATTTCCCTGTTTCGAAACGATGCTTACGGCGATGCGGTCCATATTGATATCAATCCCTGCGATTCGTTCTGCTTGAATCGGTTCATCATAGGCAAGTTCTCTGCCATATACCTCTTCTTCATAGATGAGATGGACATAATATTCCCCGCTTTTGCGTTGGATTTCGACGGTATATGGTTGATATTCGATGATCGACTTTCCTTTTGCATTCACTCCGACTTGTTCTCCCATGACGAGATCGATGATTTCCTCTTCATATTTTTCAGGAACAGACACAGGGAATCGTAAACGGGGAGCGGTTTTACTTTCCTGTTGTCCAAGTGGATTCGCAATTTCTACATAACATTCATCAGTGTGATCGTCATACACGAGGCGAATATTTAAATTTCCTTTTTTGCTTTTATCGCCTCTGGCATACAACTGATTGGAGCGCAAATCTTTCCATTCTTCGTTCGTGATGTTTCCTTTCAAGCGCTTGTAAAAGTTTTGTTTTCCGCCAAAAATCACACGTGGAATCGTTCCTTGGTCGAGATGGTGCTTTAGCTCGGCTTCTTTTG